>JBBKXU010000397.1:0-14974 GCA_037969645.1 Ferruginibacter sp.
CTATTTTATAAAAACTATAAATTAGTTTATCTTGCGACAAATTAATTATCATTAATTCGCTGTTCACCATACCGTCTTTTTTATACGGCAATCTCGATTTACTCAATCATCGAGGTTAAGCTCGTCCTAACCTCCCCTGCGGGGAGGAACAAGTCTCTGTGGCTTTTATTTCATTATTTATTTCTCAAAAACATTTATCAGCATGAATTCAACTATTTCATTAACAGCAAACGCACAACAGTATTTAGACCTTGAAGAAAAACACGGTGCTCATAATTATCATCCCCTACCCGTTGTATTAAACCGCGGCGAAGGCGTTTTTTTATACGATGTAGATGATAAACGCTATTATGATTTTTTAAGTGGCTATTCTGCCGTTAATCAAGGGCATTGTCATCCAAAAATTATTAAAGCATTGGTTGATCAGGCGCAAAAACTAACGCTTACGTCAAGGGCTTTTCACAGCAGTTTGTTGGGTGAGTTTGAAAAATATATAACCGAATATTTTGGTTACGATAAAGTATTACCAATGAACTCAGGTGTTGAAGCTGTAGAAACTGCTCTTAAGCTTTGCCGCAAGTGGGCCTACGAGGTTAAAGGTATACCTGCAGACCAGGCAAAGATTATTGTGTGCGATGGTAATTTTCATGGCCGTACCATCAATGTTATTTCATTCAGCAGCGACCCTGTTGCCAAAACAAATTACGGTCCGTTTAATACAGGCTACGAATCTATACCGCATAATAATTTACCGGCTTTGGAAAAAGCTTTTCAAAACGAACATGTTGCGGCATTTTTATTTGAACCAATACAAGGTGAAGCTGGTGTGGTTGTGCCCGATGAAGGTTACTTTAAAGGTGTGCGTGATTTGTGCAATGAGTACAATGTATTAATGGTTGCCGATGAAATTCAGTGCGGGCTCGCCCGTACCGGTAAAATGTTAGCCTGCGATCATGAAAATGTTCGTCCTGATATTTTGATTTTAGGTAAGGCACTGAGTGGCGGTGTACTACCGGTTAGCGCTGTCTTATGTGATGATGAAATTATGTTGACCATTAAGCCAGGCGAACATGGCAGTACTTATGGCGGCAATCCTTTGGCATGTGCTGTGGCAACAGCTGCATTGCAGGTTTTAAAAGATGAGAACATGAGTGCTAATGCAGAAGCTATGGGGCAACTTTTACGGAGTGAATTGGAAAAATTAAATTCACCTTATATTTCTGTTGTACGGGGCAAGGGATTGTTAAACGCTATAGTCATTAAACATTCCAATCCAAATGCGGCCTGGGACTTATGTCTTTTACTAAAAGAAAATGGCTTGCTGGCAAAGCCTACTCATGGCGATAAAATACGTTTTGCGCCACCACTGGTGATTACCAAAGAACAGATTATGGACTGTGTGGGAATTATTGATAAGAGTTTAAAGCAACTGTAATTTCTCTTTATAGGTTTTAAATACTTGACTAAATTTCTGTATTGAAATAAAATCTTATGGACACTCATCTTCACCACGACCACAAAGAATCACATTTAAAAAGCTCCTACTTATTAAGAGACGTAGTTATAGGTATGAGTGATGGCCTCACCGTACCTTTTGCGCTGGCAGCAGGTTTAAGTGGTGCAGTTGATAAAAGCAGCATCATCGTTATAGCCGGTATTGCCGAAGTTGCCGCTGGCAGTATTGCCATGGGACTTGGTGGATACCTTGCCGGAAAAACAGAACAGGATCATTATAAGAGCGAAGTGAAAAGAGAACATGATGAAGTGGAGAAGCTACGCCATCGTGAAATTGAAGAGACTAAAGAGTTTTTTGCCAATATAGGTTTAAGTCCTGCTTTGCAGGAACAAGCCACTGAAGAAATTTCGCAAGATAAAGACCGTTGGGTTGAATTTATGATGAAGTACGAACTTGGCCTGGATAAACCCGACCCCAAACGTGCTACAAAAAGCGCATTGAATATTGGACTGTCATATGTTGTTGGCGGCATCATTCCGTTAAGTCCTTATTTTTTTATTGATGATTCTACGGAGGCTTTAAAAATATCTGCAATTGTTACTTTGGTCTGTTTATTTGTTTTTGGATTTTTTAAAAGCAGAATGACGGGCGTTAACCCACTTTGGGGTGCATTAAAAGTAATGATGATTGGCGCATTGGCTGCAGCTGCTGCGTTTGGTGTTGCAAAATTGTTTGAAGCACACTAAAGAAATATTGAATATCGAATGGCGAATATTGAATGTAAGCTACCTATTTATGACACTGTAAACATTCTAAAAATATTCAACATTAGACATTCGCAGTTCAACATTGCTTTTCAAAATCATAACACTACCCTGTCAGCTGAATTTTTTTATTTGGATTCGCTTCGGCAAATGAGTATATATTATTACGGATATAGTCGTTATCTGCATAAGGATTTAAGTGATTCTTAAGTTCTCCGCAAGTAGCTATGGCAAAGGATTTTGGCAGATAACCCATTCCCCAAAAACTGCCACGTTCAACCAACAAACATAATTTTTCTTCCTCCTTAATTCCTTCATCAACCAAAACAAATGTGGGTAGGTTTTCATTTAAAGCATCCAGCGCCCTTTTTATTTTTTTATTGTAAACGTCAGGAGGCTCCATGTCATCAGCTTCTTTTTTTGTGAAAGCTGTCTTATCAATAAAGCAAAGCCTGGCATCTAGTTCAAATTCCTCAATCATCTTTTTTAATAGCACCAATCCTTCGTTCAGCAAATTAAAATTGTATAAATAAGGAAGATTTCTTTTCTTTTTATCAATAGCCAGGCGGATGTAACCTCTGTTATCTTCAAAAGAATACAAAGCATATTTTATCGGCGGCTGTTTCTGACTTTTATTATATCGTGGCCACAATCTTTTTATCTCAGTACTTTCTAAAACAATAGCTTCCAGCTCGGTGGCGCATAGCGTATAAGAAACTTTATAAATGTTGCGAATGAAATTTTGTCTTTTAAGGTCCGGATCGTTATGCGTAAAATGACTGCTAACTCTCTTTTTAAGGTTGATGGCCTTACCTACATAAATAACCTTGTCTTTACTGTTATGGAAATAATATACACCCGGTCTGGCTGGCAACTTATCTATTACTTCCTTATCTAAATGCAATGGCAGCCAATGCTCTGCTGAGCTGCGTTTCAGCATCTGGTCAATATGCGTTTGTGCGCCATTTGCCAGCATATGCTCAAACAGCTTTACTGTTGCTTTAGCATCACCGCCTGCACGGTGCCTGTTTTCAATATCTATTTTTAAAGAGCGGCAGAGGTTCCCTAAACTATATGATGGTAAACCAGGAAATACTTTTCTTCCCAGTCTTACCGTGCACAACTTTTTTGCAGTTAAATCATAACCGGACTGTTTAAGCTGATGTTTTACAAAAGAGTAATCGAAGTTTACATTATGTGCTATAAAAATATTTTCATTCAGAATATCAAACAATACATCGGCTATCTCGTCAAATACGGGTGCATCTTCAACCATGCTGCTATCAATACCTGTTAGTGAAGTGATAAAACGAGGAATGGGTTGTTGTGGATTGATTAGCGTTTCAAAATGTTTTATCACCCGTTCTCCATCATGCACGAATACCGAAATTTCGGTAATGCCATTTCCAGACGCATGGCCACCTGTGGTTTCAATATCTACAACTGCATAATTCATCGGGTATCGAAAATACTAATTATTTTAGTTAATAAACATTTTTTCTGAGGATATAATATTGCAAATTTGGTAAACAATTATAACAATGGAAATAAAACACTTCCCTTTTCAAACCGTTGACTGGACAAACATTAATGCCGAAGAGCATGCGGGTACAACAGGACAAGCTTATTGGAAAATTTTCAACATGGGTAAAATCAGAGTTCGAATGGTGGAGTATTCTGCAAATTATCTTGCCGATCACTGGTGCAATAAAGGGCATATCATTTACTGTATAAGTGGCGAAATGACAACTATTTTGGAAGACGGAAGAGAATCTATTTTATCGTCCGGTATGTCTTACCATGTTGGCGATAACAGCAACGCACACAGCAGCAGATCTAAAGACGGCTGCCTGTTGTTTATTGTTGATTAGGGATTTTTATTTTCTTCGGCATGTGTAAACTTGTGCACAGCATCTTTGTGGCGAATCATTTTTATTGCCTGTATCAATGCTGTCACAGCAAATATGCCACCTATAACCCAGTTAATATATTGCTGACTGTTAGAAATGCGTTGTACCAGCCATTTCCCACCAAAAATAAATAAGCAATTTCCAATGAGTGTGCCTATTCCAATACCGATAATATAAATATTGTATTGACTCTTTACAGGTTCCAGAATTTTTTTGCTAAACAGTACCGTGCTCCAGCCAAACCAAAATGGTATTTGAACGGGATTAACGGCGCTCATAAACATTCCAAGTAAAAACCTGTGCATATTATTCTCCAGGAAAACGTTCTTAGCATCATCGCCTTTAGCAGCAGCTGCATAAAAACTACCTGCCGCCAACGCCATAATGATTATCAGCGTAAACCATTCCATGGCTTTCATCAGTTTCTCCTGCTTGCGTATCCAGTCCACTCCCATCAGGGAAATACGTACGTAAATCATCTCTACCAATAAAGAGCCAATGGAAAAATAAACAGCGTTAAGAATACTTTCCTGTATGCCAATCTGCATGGCAGCTACATTAAGCGTACCCAGTGGCAAAGATCCCAGGAAACTGATAAGCAAACCCCATAAAAAAATGCGAAGTAATTTTGGCATCAAACAAAGATAGTAAGCAAGGCCTACATCTGATTACCTGACAAAAGAAAGAAACTGATCTATTTTGCAAACACCGATAATGACACCGTTAAATTATCCGACAAGGAAATGCTGCTTCCTCCTACACCAAAATCTCTTCTGTTGATGCTGAACTCGCCATCAAAAACATAACCGCCGTCTTTAGCGGTGGCGCCAAAACCAAACTCAACAGGCTTGGTAATTCCTTTAATGGTTAAGTTGGCGTACATATAAAACCTGCCTGCCACAGATGACAGCACTACTTTGGTACTTTTGAAATGAAGGGTTTTATATTTCTCTACATCAAAATATTCAGCCTTACGCAAATGCCCGTCGCGGCTGCTGTTATCCGTGTCAATAGTATTCGCATCAACATGTACATCAAAATCAGAAACAGCGTAATTTGCGGGATCAAATTTTATAGTGCCCGTTATCCCTGTAAAATCGCCACCGGTTTTAATACCAAAATTTCTAATCACAAAATGAACTTTACTATCGGCGTCAACCGGCTTTAAGTTAGTTTGACCTGTAACCAGGTTTGCGTAGATCAGCAAAGCAAATAATAAAGCGCATATTTTTTTCATAAATAAATTTACCAAATTTATGTTTTATTCTATAAAACTACGTTTGAAAAACTAATAACATTATTAAGCGCCATTTGTTTAACTTTATTACAACAGGGCTAGCTGTAATTAAGAGACTGAAAACAATAATAATTCAAAAAGTCATTTTAAATATTTATTTGCTAAAAAAATCAACGATACAGTTACTGCGTTTTCATTTTTCTTTTTTCCTGATGCCTGTTTATTGGTTTGCCTTAAGTCAAACTCCCAATATTGATACCAAGCATGCATTATTTGTCTTTTGCATACTCCATTTGCTAGTTTATCCGGCAAGTAACGGCTACAATAGCTATATGGACAGGGATACTGACAGTATCGGCGGTATAAAAAATCCAAAACAACCGACCAAACAATTGTTCCAAATATCTGTTCTGTTAGATGGGGCAGCGATTTTGGCCGGTTATTTCATCAGTGCGTATTTTATGCTAGGCATTTTTGCTTATATACTTGCATCAAGAGCATACAGTTACAGAGGCATAAGATTGAAAAAATACCCTGTTATTGGCTATTTAACGGTTATTATTTTTCAGGGAGCTTTAACATTTTTTTTGGTGATGCATGGAAGCAGTGCTGACAAATTGCTCGACCCACCAATTATAGGCATGCTTACTGCAGCTTTACTTATTGGCGGTTTTTATCCGTTGACACAAATATATCAGCATAGGCAGGATAAAGCAGATGGGGTAACCTCAATCAGCATTAAATTGGGGTATAAGGGCACATTTATTTTTACTGGCACTATTTATGTGATGGCAATGAGTAGCCTTGCATATTTCCTGGCTTCAAACCAGCAGCTAACAAGTTTTTTCATTATACAGATCTTTTTTATTCCAATACTCGTATATTTTTTGTGGTGGTTTAAAAAAGTCCATTTGAATACCCAGGCTGCAGATTTTAAGAATACGATGCGCATGAATATGCTGGCATCCTTTTGCAGTAATGCTGCGTTTATAACCTTATTAATACTAGAAAAATATTGAGTAAGATAATTTCCATAGCGACCAATGTGCCCGAGCACAGGCACGACCAAAATGATATTTGTGTGTTTGCAGATAAAATTTATCATAGTGATGCAGTCGATAGCAGAAAATACAGGTTTATATACAACCATAGTGGCATTCAAACGAGGTACTCAGTGATACCCGATTATCATTCCAGCACTGATGAACGATTGTTTTTTCCTAAGACGGAAGACCTGGAGCCCTTTCCAGATATGGATTTAAGAATGAAATGGTATGCTGATTATGCAGCAGGTCTTTCTATTAAAACCGTTCAGCAATGCATTGCAGGTAAGGTAGAAAAAGACGAGATCACTCACTTAATTACAGTAAGCTGCACCGGCATGAGTGCGCCGGGACTTGATTTGGAGATAATGGAGGCCATGGACCTGCCCCGGAATATTTTTCGTACATCGGTAAATTTTATGGGTTGCTATGCTGCCATTCATGCATTGAAGCTGGCGGATGCATTATGCAAATCATCGGCACAAGCGAATGTAGTTATTGTATGTACCGAGCTGTGTACATTGCATTTTCAAAAAGAAAACACAATGGACAACATCATGTCCACCATTTTATTTGGAGATGGTTGCGCAGCGGTGTTGGTACAAAAAAATGAATCGGCACAAAAAGGGATAAAACTGAATAACTTTTTTTCGCATGTGGCTTTTAAGGGCAAATCAGATATGTCGTGGGCGCTTTCTTCAAGTGGATTTCTATTAACACTGTCGGGATATGTGCCCGATTTGATAAAGGAAGATTTTGATAAACTGGTTTCTAAGGCCTTAACCGAAACGGGCATTAAAAAAGATGAAATAACGCATTGGTGCATTCATCCCGGCGGCAAAAAAATATTAGAAGCTATTGAAAATAGTGCCTCATTGCCAACCGATAGCCTGCGGCACTCATATGACGTATTAAAAAATTATGGCAACATGAGCTCTCCTACTATCCTGTTTGTTCTGCAAAAGATATTTACCGAGTTGGAAAACAATCCAGGTCCTGCGAAAGTATTTGGTGCAGCTTTTGGCCCCGGTTTAACGATGGAAACCTTTGTCGCTTCCTATGATTAATCTCCGCAACAGGTCATATCAAAAAGAGCTGCTTGACGGGGACGATATTCCTTTTGCCGATATCAGGCAGAACATGCAAGAATTAAATACCATTAACAAATACCTTGGCGGACATAAAATAACCATCGCAGGTTTAAAAAATATAATTACAGCTAATGATTTCAGCAAACCAGTTACAATTTGCGAAATAGGTTGTGGTGGCGGCGATAATTTAAAAGCTATCAGTAATTACTGCACAAGTAAAAAGATTCCTGTTAATTTTATTGGTATAGATATTAAGCAGGAATGTATTGACTATGCCAGGCAGCGGTATTCCGATTTACACCCAAACTGGATAACCAGCGATTATTTGCAAGTAGCATTCGGGGAGCAAAAGCCGGATATTATTTTCTCATCTCTATTCTGCCATCATTTTACCGAGGCTGAATTAAATACCATGCTGAAATGGATGAAACAGAATTCGTCAAAAGGGTTTTTTATAAATGACCTGCAGCGGCATCCGCTTGCTTATTACAGTATAAAATGGATTACTTCAATTTTCTCAAAATCATATTTAGTAAAGCATGATGCTCCACTTTCTGTTGCCCGGGGATTTGTAAAAGAAGAATGGAATCAGATTTTCAAATCAGCAGGTATCGGTAATTTTTCCATTAAATGGAAATGGGCTTTTCGGTATTTAATAACCTGCAGCAATGACTGATAAGCCCACATATGACGCATGTATTGTTGGCGGTGGTTTGGCCGGACTTGCATTATCCATCCAGCTTGCAAAACTTGGTTATACGGTTGCGTTATTCGAAAAAGAGCAGTATCCTTTTCATAAAGTATGTGGCGAATATATAAGTCTGGAGAGCTGGGACTTTATTGAAAGCCTCGGTCTGCCGCTGGCAGATATGCAATTGCCCATCATCAAAAAATTAATAGTAACAGCTCCCAATGGAAACCAGTTGCAGCAAGCTTTACCGCTTGGTGGCTTTGGAATAAGTCGCTATAAACTGGACAATGCTTTAAAGAAAATTGCACAAGCCAGCAAAGTAACTGTGTTTGAAAACTGCAAAGTAAATGAAGTTAGTTTCTCCGATGATGAATTTCATCTGCAAACAACTAAAGGAGAATTTTACAGCCGTATTTGCTGCGGCAGTTTTGGCAAACGCAGCAATCTGGATGTCAAATGGAACAGGCCTTTTGCCAGTCAGAAACCCAACAAGCTTAATAACTACATCGGCGTAAAATACCATATCAAAATAAATTTTCGGGTTGATACCATTGCCCTGCATAATTTTAAAAATGGGTACTGCGGTATTTCTAAAATTGAAGATGACAAATACTGTCTATGCTATTTAACCAACGCAGAAAATCTGAAAGCTAACAATAATTCCATCGAAGCCATGGAGAAAAATATTCTACAGAAAAATCCACATCTGAAAAATATTTTCGAAAAAAGCGAAATGCTTTACGACACGCCGCTAACCATCTCTCAAATATCTTTCAATAAAAAAACACAGGTAGAAAATCACATTTTACTGATGGGTGATGCAGCTGGTATGATTACGCCGCTTTGCGGCAATGGCATGAGCATGGCTTTGCATGCAAGCAAGATAGCCATTGGACTTATACATAAGTTTTTATCCGGCAAAATAAACAGAATGGAAATGGAAACTGGCTATACTGAAGAATGGAAATTTACTTTTGGTAAAAGGTTACGTACTGGCAGGTTAATACAATCTATGTTCGGGAAAGCCTGGGTTACCAATTTTTTTGTTGCGGTATTGAAAAAGCTCCCTTCTATCACAAAAGCGCTGATTAAACAAACGCACGGAGAAAAGTTTTAAATCTTTTTATCCACTTCCCTAATTAATTTATAATGCGCTTTTATTCCTTTGAGGAATTTTCTACCCCTACTATAAGACCATGGCTTAATTCCTTGATCACTGTTATACTTACAGATATTATATAAATCCTTCCAATGTTTTAAGATTTCTTTGTAAGCACCTATTAAAGTATATCCGGTATCATAAAAATGATTGGGCTCGGCACCACAACCATTAAACTCCAAAATTGTAAAATTTTTCCCGTTCTTTAAATCTGCGACATTGCTGCACATAATATCGTAACGGCCATAAAAAAAATCATTAATCCCCAAGCTGATCTCATCAAAAATAGCTACCAGTTTATCATCAATATGTTCTTTTAAATCTACAAAATGCGCTCCCCTATTGTGATTGGCAGCATAGCTCAACATATATTTTTCACCAGCAGGAAGTATTGTTTGCAAATGCTCGGTATGCTTACTGAACATTTCGCCGATTCTCTTCTGTGCCTTCGGGTGTTGTAAAATCAATTCTTCAAGCGTTTCTTTTCCATTACCAGTTACCTGCAATGGTATCTTATGAAGAAAGCCAGTAACCTTCCCTTTTTTATCTTTCGGATGACGGATATAAAATACACTCACTTCCATCGGGTAATTCACCAACTCCTGTACTATATATTCAACAGGAATTTTTGAATGATAATTTTTCAATTCAGCTTCACGATCAATTTTGCGAAATAAAATACCCTGACAGGCTACTTCTGGTTTAACAATAAAAGGATACTGAATTCCACTTTTTTTCAGGTCTTCTTTTATAGCATCAAAACCCTGCTGGGGTAAAACATTAAAAGTAGATGGGTATAAATGCGTTGGCAGCAGATCGTACATCTCCTTTTTTGGTTCGCCGTCAAGCCCGCCAAAAGTTATTTTTGGGTTACTGGGTGTAAAAAACCAAACCGATCCTGACTTAAGCATATACCAGCCCCACACCGCTACAATTGGTGCATAAAGCAATTTGAAAGGCCAGGCTTCCCAGTTTGTTATGCGGTTTAAGATTTTCTTCACTTGTTGTTGATTGCTGCGAAGATATTTAAAATGTATTTGTATTTCCTACAAAGCCACTGAGACCACAAAGCTGTTTTTGGTGAACTTAATAACTTAGTGAGCAAAATCAACAAGTTTTTGTTTAAACCCGAATGGCTTATTTTTGCTCAACACTATTATTACTTTTTACAGTAACTTACCTCAATAAAATTGATACTATGCATGTTCCAACAATGGCAGAGATGACGGCAAAGGGCGAAAGCCCCGAAGTTTTATTTTGGGTTGGCTGCGCCGGAAGTTTTGACCAACGGGCACAAAAAATCACCAAAGCATTTGTAACTATATTGGATAAGGTTGGCATCAACTACGCCATTCTCGGTAAAGAAGAATTGTGTACCGGCGATCCGGCACGCCGTTCTGGTAACGAATTTATGTTTCAAATGATGGCTTATCAGAACATTCAGATATTGAATGGATATGGCATTAAAAAAATAGTAACAGCTTGTCCGCATTGTTTTAATACATTAAAGAATGAGTATCCAGAATTAGGCGGTACGTATGAAGTCATTCATCATGCTACATTTTTACAGCAACTGATTGATGAGGGCAAAATAAAAATGACCGAAGGCGGCACATTCAAAGGCAAAAAAATCACCTACCACGACAGTTGTTATTTGGGTAGAGCCAATAATATTTATGACGCTCCCCGTAAAGTGCTGGAAGCATTAGATGTTTCACTGGTAGAGATGAAACGCTGTCGCAGCAATGGCTTATGCTGTGGTGCAGGCGGTGCCCAAATGTTTAAGGAAGAAGAAAAAGGCGACACAAGAATAAATATAGATCGTACCAATGAAGCCCTTGAAACCGGCGCCAATGTTATTGCAGCGGCTTGCCCTTTTTGCAATACCATGATGACGGATGGTGTTAAGAACAGTAATAAAGAAGAAGAAGTGCAGGTGCTGGATATAGCAGAGTTAGTGGCGGCGTCAATGATTTGATAGAACACAGATAATACGGATATAGCTGATTAAAACGGATTTTTTATCAGTTATAACCCGCCAGAACAGCGTCATCAGCGTTCTATAGCGTTCTATTTTCATAACTTTGCAATATGGACATCGATATTCAAGAACACATCCCAGAAGATTTTAACGATAACTCCCGTGTGTGGATTTACCAAAGCAGCCGCTTATTCTTCATCAGCGAAGCTTTGCAGATGGAAGACATGCTGAATGAATTTACCGCCAATTGGAAAAGCCATGGTGCAGTTGTAAAAGGATACGCCAATTTATTGTTCGGGCATTTTATTATTTTAATGGCCGATGAAACCGCTACCGGCGTAAGTGGCTGCAGCACCGACAGCTCTGTTCATCTAATTAAAAAAATTGAAGAAAAATTCAATGTACAGTTATTCGATCGGCAAAACCTGGCTTTTATCGTAAAAGATAAAATTCAACTATTACCGCTAAACCAGCTTGAGTATGCCGTTGAAAACAATTTCATCAACGCAGATACTTTATATTTCAACAATACCGTTTTATCAAAAAAAGATCTACTCCAAAACTGGATCATCCCTGTAAAAGACAGTTGGTTGGCAAAACGCATTCAATTCTCCGAAGAAAGCAGCTAACAATCCGTATCATCCAACGCATTCTTTCACTTATGGCCGAAATATACCGCAGGAATAATATTTGCGTAGCATTTCGACCAACTTATCTATTTTTACGCCGCTAAAATATAAATATGAAAAAAACTTTCTCTATGCTTGCACTTGCGAGTGCTGTTTTATTAATTCCGGCTCTACTGTCTGCACAATCAGACAAAGCAGTAGTTGCCCAAGGCTCCAGCAACAGAAAATTTATTGACCCGGCCAATATGGACCTATCTGTAAAGCCCGGTGATAACTTTTATATGTATGCCAATGGCACCTGGATAAAAAATACACCTGTACCCGGCTCTAAAACACGCTGGGGTAGTTTTGATGCCCTGGCCGAAGAAAGTTCTTTGGCATTAAAAGGATTGCTTGAGGACGCGGCAAAAAATCCCGGCAGTAATAGTTTAATGAAACGTGTTGGCGATTTTTACGCCAGCGCTATGGATAGCATCGCCATTGAAAAATTGGGATATAAACCCATCAAACCTTATTTAGATGCCATTACCGCGTTAAGCTCCAAGGCTGAAGTTTTAAGATACATGAATCATCTGCGTGCACAGTCTATCAACTCGCCGTTGTACCGTATTGGTGTTGGGCAAGATGCTAAAGATGTAACTAAATATATTATCAGCATTGGCCAGGGTGGCACCACTTTACCTGACCGTGACTACTATTTAAAAACCGATGCCCGTAGCCAAAAAATTAGAATTGACTATACTGCTTATATCACCAAATTATTCACGCTTTGCGGCGAGGAAGAGTTTAAAGCAATAGCCAAGGCGATAACGATCGTTCAATTAGAATCCACCATAGCACAGGCACAGATGAGCCGTGTTGAAATGCGTGACCCCAAGAAATTATATAACAAATTTTCGGTTGACGGATTAAGCGCTACTACACCAAACCTCAACTGGCAAACCATTTTAACGCAGTTGGGGTATAAAACAAAGCAGGACAGTCTGATTGTAAGCAATCCTAAGTTCATGATGTTTTTAGATTCATTGCTTGGTAAAGTATCACTTGATGACTGGAAAACTTATTTGAAGTGGGGTGTGATGAGAGATGCCGCACCTTATTTGAGCAGCAAGTTTGTAGATGCAAATTTTGCATACAACCAATCGCTGAGCGGACAAAAAGAACAAACCCCACGCTGGCAACGTATGAGTGGTTTGATTGATCGCCAGCTAGCAGATTTGCTTGGTCAGTTATATGTAGATAAATATTTTAACTACGATGCCAAAGTAAGAATGCTGGAGCTGGTGAATAACCTGGAGCATAGTTTCGACAGCCGCATAAAGAAATTAGACTGGATGAGTGAAGAAACCAAGCAGCGTGCACTGGCTAAACTGCATGCTTTTATCAAAAAAATTGGGTTTCCCGATAAATGGAAAAACTATGAAGGGCTTGAAATAAAAAGAGATGATTTCGTGGGTAATTTACGCAGGGCTAATCAATGGTTTTACCAGGAAAATATTAACAAACTGGGCAAACCAATTGATAAAACAGAATGGGGCATGACAGCACCAACTGTTAATGCTTATTATAGTCCACCGAAAAACGAAATTGTTTTTCCGGCTGGCATATTACGTTTCCCATTCTTTGATTTTGATGCTGATGACGCCATTAATTATGGCGGTATTGGTGCCGTTATCGGACACGAAATGACACACGGTTTTGATGATCAGGGCCGCCAGTTTGACGCCGACGGGAACCTGGAAGATTGGTGGACGAAGGCTGATGCCGATGAATTTAAAAAGCGTGCCGATGAAGTAGTGAAACAATATGAAGGTTATGTAATTTTAGATACCATGCACGTAAACGGCAAGTTAACTCTTGGTGAAAACCTTGCTGATCTGGGTGGTTTAAGCATTGCCTACGAAGCATTTAAAAATACCAAACAGGGCCAAAGCAACGAAAGGATTGATGGCTTTACACCCGATCAACGCTTTTTCCTAAACTGGAGCCAGGTATGGCGCAATAATATTTTACCCGAAGCTGCGGCCCAGCGCATTGTAACCGACAACCACTCACCGGGCGTACATCGCAGCAACGGCCCACTAACTAATATTGACGCTTTTTATAAAGCTTTTGATATTAAGCCGGGCGATAAAATGTATAAAGCGCCTGAGCAACGAACTAGGATTTGGTAAAACATATATTTAAAATTGAAAGACGGGATGTTGTTTAACAGCATCCCGTTTTTTATTGAATTCATCGTCTGTAAAATTCTTTTTCATAAATTACAGAACAATAATTACCAGCATGCAACAATCAAAAAACACATTAAAAGTAGCACTAGCCCAAATTTCTCCGGTATGGCTAAATAAAGAAAAAACGCTGCAGAAGATTCTGGCGAGTATAGCAGATGCCGGAGAGCAGCATTGCGAACTGGTTGTTTTTGGTGAAGGCTTGGTCCCCGGCTATCCGTTTTGGATAGCACTAACAAATGGCGCTGCATGGAACGATACTGTACAAAAAGAACTACATGCGCATTATGTAAACAATGCCATTCAAATTGAAGCCGGAGAATTGGATGCAGTTTGTGCTTTGGCCAAAGAAAAAAATATAGCTGTATATCTGGGTATTATTGAAAGGGCTAAAAACCGCGGTGGGCACAGCTTGTACTGCTCGTTGGTTTATATTAACCAATTGGGGGAAATAAAATCGGTACACCGCAAACTGCAGCCAACCTACGATGAACGGTTAACCTGGGCGCCGGGCGATGGCAACGGTTTACAGGTTCATCCGCTTAAAAACTTTACGGTGGGCGGTTTAAACTGCTGGGAAAACTGGATGCCCCTGCCCCGTACCGCACTGTATGGTCTGGGCGAAGATTTGCATGTCGCTGTCTGGCCCGGTGCCGATCGTAACACCATAGATATCACCCGATTTATTGCTTTAGAATCCAGATCTTTTGTAATCTCTGTTTCGGGTTTAATGAGAAAAAAAGATTTCCCGGAGGGAACACCTCACTTAGATAAAATATTAG
>JBBKXU010000398.1:0-3868 GCA_037969645.1 Ferruginibacter sp.
TCTTCTCGTTGCTTTTTGAATTGTATATTTTCAATTTTACGGTGATACCAAAAATGTTTTAACCGCATAGCTATATTGTGATAATTGGCAGTGGTTGTGGCATAACAGATATCACAAAGACCAGCCTGGTAAATCTTATTGTAAAAATTCCGAAGATCATAAATATGCTCCACCACGTTTCGTGAAGCAATAATATCAAATCGAACATTGTTTTTTTCGCCATATTCAATAACAGCTTCTATATCGCCCGAAATAAAATCGTTGATGCTGATATTCAGCTTAGTACAAATCGTTTTTGCATAGCCGGCCCATTGGGGGAAATAATCGTTAAAATAGACCTGCTTGAAGCCGCAGGAGCCCGCAAGCAGGAACAAAGTGCCAAGCCCAGCACCATAATCTATAAAACTTAGGCCAGCGTTTTTTTTACCGGACAGTTTTACCGATTTATAAATAATATCGGCGCTGCTTTGTATCGAAAAAAAAAGACGTTTACCGGTATGGTGAGCCGAAAAATAGTGTTTGGCAAAATCGTCAATATCTGTATCAGACAAATCCAGCAGTTTAATCTGCTGATATAAAACATTTGCCTTTTCATTAATCATTACCGCTGTTTCATCATACGGCGCAATGAATGTATGTTGATGATCTGTATCCAAGTGTTTAATCTGCTTTTATGTTTTCTTCGGTTTTATTTTTATTACTTCTCCAGGCCATAAAAAAGAAAAACAAAACTAACAGCACAGAAAGTATACCTGAATACTCTGAAATCTTTTCGCCCTTATTAACTGATTCGGGTTCAAACTTAAATTCAATGGTATGTTTACCAGCCGGTATGGCAAGACCTCTTAACGCATAATTTACTTTACAATATGGAGTTTTCTTTCCATCAATAAAAGCATCCCATCCTAACGGATAATAAATTTCGCTGAACACAGCAAATTGGTTGCTTGCCGCGTTAAACTCATATTTTATATAATCATTATTGTTTTCAATTAACTTAATATAAGCTGCGGAATCGTACTCTGGTGCAAATGGTATTGATGATTTAAAACTTTCATCTACAAAAGCAACTGAAGCAGGGTCAAACGAATTTAATGCGTTCATTTCCTCATCTGCGTTCTTCACATACCTAACTTCTTTAACCAACCAGCAATTGCCTAGTGCATAAGGATTCAACAGCGCTTGATTTTGCTTTTGATCACGCTGGTCGGGCACTATGGTATATTTCATATTCAGCATATTCAAAACAGGGAAACTGTCTTTCGCTGTTTGGTCCATTGCCCAGGCCTGTATGTTTTTTGTTATTTGCCTTTCAATTAAATCCTGATACAGTCCAAGTTTAGCTGGACTATAGCCGCCGATAGTATTGTGTTTATAAGAAGCTATCGCACTATTAAAAGAGTTGCCAATGTCAAATGCATAACCATTTCCACTCGGGAAAGCCAGATTGGCGACTCTGTAATAGCTGGTGTCGCTTTTAAGCTGCAGATCAGCTCGAGTATCAGCATAGTCAGATTCAATGTTGCTTGCATCAATCCAAACCGGAGGATTTACGTCTTCGCCTTCTTTTAAATACCTTTTGCTCACGCCAAATAAATCAATGATACAAAAGAGTATTAAAACGCCATAAACAACGGCAGGTTTAACCCAATTTTTTACGTACATATAGAGAGCAGCAATAAGCACAAACATAAAGCCAATCGTACGCCACATATCACTCAAGTAAAATGCTTGCCTGTCAGCTTTTAGTGCACTAAAATAACTCCTCGAAAAATCGGTACCCTTCCCCTGTAAACCTTCGTTTACGCCCTTGCGCAGGTTAGCGGTCGCCTCATTCGTGAAATCCGACATAAAATAAAACAATCCCAACACCACAACAGTGGCTCCGGTGATGTACAAACATTTTTTAAAAATTTGTTTTAGTTTTTCCTTTTCTGTTTTTACAATGAACTCATTCAAAAATATTACGCCTAACAAGGCAACAGAAAGTTGCGGTATTACCAGCGACATAGATGGCGCTCTGAATTTTTTATAAAAAGGAAGATGATCGAAAAGAAAATAGTTTACGCCCTCAAAGTGCTTACCCCAGGCCAATACTATACCAAAAACAGTTATGGCTACCAGCCACCACCTATGTTCGCTTTTTGAAAGAAAAGCGCCAAACAAAAAGAGCAGGCAAACGATGGCGCCCAAATAAACTGTACCCTGGGTAAAAGGTAATTCTCCCCAGTACATAGGAGAAGATTGCGCAATCTGCTGGGCAAAGCCCTGTGGTAATGCCTGTGCATTTTCCTGCAATACCTCAATGGCTTTTGAATTTTCGCCAAGCCCTTCGGATGTGCCATTTCCCAAAGCGTTAGGTACAAGCAGGGTCATGGTTTCGGCCTTGCCATAGCTCCAGCTAAACGCATAGTCCTTATCCAGGCCTCCTTTTGTTGCATTCTTACTGTCTTTTTGTGTCAGTTCACTTCGGCCCCCACGCATTGTTTCTTTACTGAACTCGTAGGTAGGCCAATAAGCCAGTGCCAATGTGCCCAGCATTACCGCAGCCAAGCCAATATTTAATAGGGTGGCGGTCAACAAATGCTTAAGTTTCTTTTCTTTTATGCATTTAATAACAAACGGAACCGTCATAAAGATTACGATCAGTAAAGTATAGTAAACTATTTGCTGGTGAAGCTGGCCTAAGAAAAGGACACCGGAGGTAAGTAGGACGGCACTGCCTATCCAGTATTTCTGTTTAAATATTAATTGTATACCAGCCAATACCGCTGGCGCATAGGCCATCGATAAAAGTTTGGAATCGTGCCCACCAGCTATTAGAATAGGGTTGTAGGAGCAATAGGCATATGCTACTCCACCAATGATGCTTATCCATGGGTTTACACCAATAACTATACTTAACAGATAAAAACAAAGAGCCGCAATAAACAAATAAAACACTGGCTTTGGTAAACCTAATGTTAAGATTTTTTGAACATGGTGCAGATTAATAGATGACGATGTTTTTGGTTCTAACGCAATCTGATAGGCGGGCATTCCGCTCATCATACTGTTTGTCCAGCGGGGGAGATAACCATGTTTTTCTTTAAACTCAAAAGACTGTTGCGCCATGGCTTTCCACTGTATAACATCACTTTGCTGTACCACTTTACCCTGTAATGCTGGTTTGTTTAAAAAAACCGACAGTAATAAGAAAATAACTACTGCTACCAGATGGGGGAGAACCTGCTTGAAATTTATATTCTTCATAATAAGTTTTTGCTTCGGCAAAATAATGCTAAAAAAATTAAAAATCGGGTGTTAAAGCTGATAATCGGCTATTTATCAGCAAGAAAAAAGCCACTCGTTAAAGTGGCTTTGTATTTATACTATAAAGTTTTATTGTCCCATGCCTTGTTGAGCATTTTGCATACTGTCCATTTCGCCTCTCATGCTTTTCTTTTTAAACAACGAAACGTCTAATTTTCCAAAGCGGTAATTAAAGTTAAGGCGTAAAACCTGCGGGTCTCTGCGGCGGTCATTATCCTGCACAAAATATTGTGATGATGAATGCGTAGCAAATAATTTTGTTCTGAAAACATCATTCATCTGCAACGTTAAGGATGCAGCTTTGTTCTTCATAAAATCTTTCTTAACAGCAATATCAACGCCATAATTAGGCTTTATATATCCTTGTGCGCCAATTTGTGAGCCGCCAAACATACGTCCCATGCCGCCACCGCTGCTTGGTGGTATAATCGTCTTGGCCTGATAATCGCCAGACAATTGTATAGAGAAGTTTTTAGGTAATGTAAATGAATTGTTGATCTTACCAAACATACTGAACTGCTCATTATTAGCACCGCCAGCAATAGCACCTGCTTTT
>JBBKXU010000399.1:0-6063 GCA_037969645.1 Ferruginibacter sp.
AACTACTAATTGTTTTATTTTTTTTACAAATATAAAAACAAAGAGCCCCAAAATGGGGCTCTTTGTAAAAAAGTATTTTAAAGGCTTATTACCTTGGTCCAATGTACTTCCACTTCTCGTCGAAAGTTACACGAATATTTGGAGGAGCAGGAACAGCAGAAGGCATATGCATAAAGTATTTAATTAAAATATCTTTATTACCTTGAACTGCATTAGTACCACTTGGGTCTAATGAAGCACTTCTGGTATTACTAGCAACATATCCCGGAGGGCCACTACCACCATTGGCGATTTCACCATAATAGTTATAAATAGAAGCTAAAGCACCAGTTGCAGGGTTAACATTTACATACAAGCAATAAGAACCCCAGCCAGAATTAGCTGTACCGTTCAGTATTGGATGGAAAGGAGCTCCCCAAATCGTATTATCATACATCAAAACTTTGCTTGCACCTGCAGTAATTAAATGCAATTCCCATGCACCGCCATTAGCAGTAGGAAATCCAGCAAAAGCAGGATTGTTCCACTGAACAAATGCAGGATTGGTTACGTCAACCATTGGTCCGGTAACAGCATAAATACCATCCCAGTCGTTTTTAGCACCAATTTCAACTACTATAGATTTTTGTGTAGAAATTATGCCATTTTGATCTGCTGTAGTAATTGTAAAACCAAAGGCATACAATGCGCTTGGATCTAGCAATGTAGCATCAGGAATAGTAATTAAAATTTCCTGTGCAAAAGTACCGGGAGCCATAGTAAAAGTATAGTTACCACCAACAGTTGTTGGTTTAACAGCCGGTGTACTTATTGTATACCATGAAGCAGGCATCCTCAAATACACAGGGTTAGCAGCCGTAACAGCCGCAACATCATCCATTACAGTAATGATCATTGTTTTGTTAAGTTCCGTAGGGTTTGGAATGTCTCTGCGTAACTCCACCAACGTTAAAGTTGTAGGTGTAGCAACAAAGTCAATCGGTTTTTTAGCAACACCAGCTGGCGTTCCGCCACCCAGTATCTTAACCAATGTTTGGCCGGCGTCGGCCATTGGAGTTGATACTGCCGGCTTTTTACAAGCCACAAATATCAACGAAGCCATTGCAACCAGTGCAATGCTCTTTGTGAGTTTTATTAAATATTTCATATTAAGTGATTTTGTGTTGTTTACGAAATTTATTAAAGAGACCATTCCGGTTCAAAAGCCGGAATGGTCAAAAATTTCTTATTAAAAATCCCACCAAACTTTAGCGTCTTGGGTATCGCCACCCATAGCTGCTGCTGCAGCCACTGTATTGGCATTATTAAGGCCATAATCGTTGTTACCATAAACATAACGGTTTACAAATGCGCCAGTCGCAAATCTGGTAGTTTTAAGATTTGGTACACCAGTTCTTCTTTGCTCTGCCCATCCTTCGCAACCGTTAGGAAATGCTGCAATCCAACGCTGTAAAGCAATACGTTGTAACTTGGTAGTTGTAGCTGCATCTTGAATATTACTGCTTGCTACACGGAAATTATCATAAGGAGCTGAACCAGCACCAATACTACCCGGCATACCTGCACCAGCAAGATAATTAGCGCCACCAGCTAAATATGTACCTGGCATTGGAATACCCCACTGATCGTACGAAGCCGCAATTCCTGCTTCGTAATCAGCTTGAGCGCCTAATCCTGCAGACCATAATTCTTTACCTTCGGCTCTGGCCAATAAAGACACAGAAGCAGTAATTAGATAAATTGGAGAATTATCATTTCTTTTATTAAATGCAGCATTTGGGTGAGTTGAAGGAACTTGATAAAGTACTCTCGATTGACCGTTACCAACGCTGTTGCCATATGCAATCGCCAAATCTCTGGTTAAACCATAAGGGAACATGGTACTGTTAGTACCAAAAGCCAGCCCACGGGTATCACCTAAACCAGCTAATACATCGCCCATAGTTTTGCTAGAAGCATAATCATCACGAGTTAAATAGTTTAAATACCAAGTGTTCTGAAAAGAACCACCAGGAAAATTAACCTGTGCATTATCTGCATTAGTTGTTATAATACCAGCTGCGTGAGTTGTTGCTTCGTTAAAAGCTGTAGCAGCTGCTGCAGGTGCTTTACCAGACATACGTACAGCCATTATCATGCGCATTGTATTGGCAAACTTCTTCCATTTGTTGATGTCGCCACCATACAAAATATCACCCTTCATAGCAGTTCCACCATCAAAACCGGCAACTGCATCTTTTAATTCCTGAATCATTGCAGGGTAAATTTCCGACTGCTTATCATATTTTGGAGACAAATTATTTGCTCCTTTCAATGCTTCAGAGTAAGGAATATCACCCCATGCATCGGTAGTAATCCAAAACCAATAGGTTTTTACAATCTTGGCAACTGCAATCTGGTTGGCATTAGAGCCATCAGCAGAAGCAGCCAAAGCTGTAGCAGGACTTGAATTGTAATCTATAACTGTTTGCATATCCTGCATAGGGCCAGAATAACGGCCACCCATTTCTATTAATGGTAAAGAATACAAAGAGGCATCGGTGTACTGGTTCTCAGCAATAAACTGAGCATAAACTGCATTTCTTTGTCCTACTGTAGTTCCAGGCATTTGCGAAATTGCATTTGTAAGCAATGCCGATGGAATAGGATTAGTAATACCATTGGGATCCTGATTGGTATTCCCAAACTGGTCGAATTTTGCGCAACCTGCGCCCATTATCACCAAGGTGACAAGGGCTGCAGAGGCAAATATTTTAATTGAATTATTTTTCATTTTATATAATTTTTTAGGTGATTAAATTTAGAAACCAAGTTTTAGGTTAACACCTACTGATCTTGTACCTGGCAACTGACCATCTTCACCAAAAACATTACTGATCTCAGATGGATCAAAGCCTTTGTTTTTAGAATAGATCAACCATGGATTACGTGATACTACAGAGAAAATTGCAGTCTTCACATATTTTCCAATTCCTAATTTCTCAACTGGAACTCTGTAACCAACACTCAACTCTCTTAACTTAACAAAAGTTAAATCGTAGATGCTGTTTTCAGAAATACTGTTGCTTCTAAACTGATGGTAGTAAAGTTGACCATCAACATAGTAATCAACTGCCTTACCAGTAGCATCAACACCAAATACGTGTACACCACCACCATCAGCAACTGGATCACGCAAAGGAATACCACGATCGTTCAGCTCGGCTGTACGTGCAGTTAAACCAGAGAAAGTTCCCCAGAAATCTGATAAAGAGAAGAATTTACCACCGTAAGAGTAGTCAATGTTTACATTAATAGTAAAATGCTTAAATACGTTAAACGTGTTTTGTACACCACCTGTATATTGCGGTAATACACTACCAAAATTAGTATCTGGCTCACGTATGAATAAACCCGTGTTGCTACCAGTAGTAACTAACTGAGGTACACCATTAATCTTCTTAATTCCACCACCATACATTTCGCCCCAAGTGCGACCAATCTGGTTAACAGCATAAGCTGAAGATGAACCAGAGAATGCACCAGTAGATAAGTTCAAACGCTTGATATCACCAAAGATTGAAACTACTTCGTTCTTGGTTAAATAACCCCAAGATGCAGTAATATCCCAATCGAAGTTTTTAGACTGAACTGGCTTAACAAATGCAGTTACATCCCAACCTTTCTTAGCTAGTTCACCCGCATTTTTTGAAATTGTTGTAAAACCTGTTTGAGCAGGTACAGTTACGTTAACCGGGAAGTCTTTATTAGTTCTATCCCAATAAGTAACATTGAAACCAAATCTGTTCTTCATGAAACGCATTTCCAAACCAATTTCCTTCTCAACGTTGGTAGCTCCCTGTAATGCAGGATCAACCAGATTGTTAGGTACAGCGGTAAGGATATTACCATTCCACTGCTGTGTTCCGATGCTGTAAGTTGAATTTAACTGATAGATACCTAATGTATTTAACAACTGACCAATAGATCCTCTGATTTTACCATAGCTGATAAAAGGAACTGACTTACGGATAAGGTCGCTGAATACAAATGATAAACCACCTGATTTAGATTCGATAGTATGACCAGCTGGCTCGGTAGATGTAGCATCTGTACGATAAGTTCCTTCAACAAATAAATAGTTGCGGAAACCGATATCGGCACGGATGAAAATACCACGACGAGTGAATGCTTGTCTTGTATTACCGTAGTTAATAGGGTTTTTAGAGTTAGCCAAAGCATATAAGCCTGGAGAACTTAAACCACCCATAGTATTTGCATTTACTCTTCTGAACTTAGTTTTTAAGATATCAAAACCAGCATTTGCGTTAACCTGAAAACTTTTGATTTTCTTAGTGTAGGTAATTAAACCCTCATAGTTCTGACGATCGCTAAAGCTTTGAGTTGTACCATAACCAGCGTTAGCATTTCCCTCCCAAGGGTTAAATGACATCTGGTTAGAACTGAACTGTAATCCAGAGCTGTAGGTAACTTCATCATTAACAGTTAACTGCTGCTTACGATAAGTCATTCTAACTTTAAGGTCGTTATTAACTTTATAAGTTAAAGACACATCACCAAAAAGTCTGTCTCTTCTTTGATCGTTAAGTACATTATCAAAATACTGATAAGGGTTAAACCAGTAGTTACCACCCCATGATCTTTGTGGATTGCCTGGCGTATAAGCATCTGGATTGATTTTATTCCAGCTAGCATAAACACCTTCAGGGCTTTGTAAATGTCTTAATTCTTTCATCTTACTCATATCCAGGTCTCTGTGAAACCACTGACCGAATGTACCGGTAGTTTGGTTAGAATAAGCATCATCACTCTCTGTATTTCTGTTTTCTGCTATATAATTAAGATTAACTCCTAAAGTAAAGCGGTTGCTTAATTCAGCAGTAATATTTGCATTGAAGGTATGACGCTTCAAATATTCAGTTGGTGTAATACCCTTAATATCAAGGTTTGTATAAGAAACCCTCATGTTTAAGTTATCAGTAGCTTTTGCGAAACTTACGTTGTTAGTTTTAGTAACGCCAGTTTCCCAGAAATCACGGATATTATTAGGCTGTGCTGTTAAAGCGGTAGTTTTAAATGAATACTCACTACCCGGATACCATGCATACCATGGAATGTGTTGCTGTCCTGTAATCCGTGGACCCCAGCTAGCATCATCCGAATAATCATGATGGTACATACCATCTAATTGCTTCCAACCTTCTGGCTGGCCTGGCTGGTACTTATATTTAATAAAATCACCAGAAGCACCACCAGCATATGAGTTTTGATAATCAGGTGTGATATATACTTTATCAAACTGAACACCAGAGTTAATCTCAATACCAATACCTTTTGCGCCTTTTTTGGCTTTCTTTAAAGTAATTACAATTGCACCATTTGAACCATCGGGTCCAAATAAAGCTGCTGCAGCCGGTCCTTGTAACACTGAATAATCTTCAACATCATCAGGGTTAATATCGGCGCCACTTGGCATGATAGTACCGTCTATTACATATAGTGCACCACCACCAACACCAAAACCGTTTTCACCACGTAAACGAACTACAGTTTCAGCACCTAATTTAGCAATCGACTGGCTACGAACCTGTGCGCCTGCTACTTTACCTGCCAAAGCATTGTTTACGTTAGTTTGGCGAATGGTATTAACCTGATCGCCACTTAAGTTTTGAACGTTAGAAGAAGCACTTCTTGCAGTACGCTTAATACCGAAAGCACTTGTAATAACAACCTCTTTCAAATCACCGATGTTGCTTTTTTCCATTACAGTATTTAAAACATTCTGAGTACCTACAGGCACTTCAGTCTCTTTAAAACTTGCTCCGGAAATAACCAAAACGTCATTTGGGTTTACTTTAATTGAGTATGCGCCGTTAGCATCTGCAGAAAGGCCAGTAGCTGTGCCTTTAACTTTAACAGTTGCAAAAGAAACCGGATTGCCGTCAATGTCGACAACTTTGCCGGTCACCGTCCGGCTTTGCGCAAATGCCAATACTCCACAGAGCATAAACATTGTAAACAGTGATAAAAATCTTCTCATGTGCATTTAATTAAGTTTAATGA
>JBBKXU010000400.1:0-8346 GCA_037969645.1 Ferruginibacter sp.
GTGAAAAAAATGGCTGGAGGCATATTTATAAAATAAGCCGCGACGGAAAAAAAGAAGTAAACTTAACCGACGGATATTATGATATTGGTGAAATAAAATGTATTGACGAAGCTAACAACTATATTTATTTTACAGCATCGCCTTATAATGCTACACAACTTTATTTGTACAGGGTAAATATTGAAAAACCATCTTTCATTAAAAGAATATTAAACATCAGCAATTACATAAAAGATGATATAGACCCGGTTTATGCTAATGGGCGTGATGGCGTACATAACTACCAGATATCGCCAACCGGAAAACGTGCTTTCCACACATATTCGGCTCATAACGTACCGCGGGTTAGCGAGTGGCTAAAGCTGCCGGATAATAAACCGCTAAACGAAGCAAAGAGTATTGAAGCCACTGTTAAAGTTGATAGTACGGTTAATGTGGAATTTATTAAAATAATGACCAGCGATTCTATTACACTCAATGCATGGATCAACAAGCCAAAAAATTTCGACTCTACGAAAAAATATCCCGTTGTATTTTATGTGTATGGCGAGCCGGCTGCTTCTACAGTGCAGGACAGTTACGGATCTCAAAATAATTTTTTATACCGGGGAGATATGAGGGCGGATGGATACATACAAGTTGGTATTGATAACCGTGGCACGCCTATGTTAAAAAGTGCTGCCTGGCGCAAATCTATTTACCGTAAAATTGGCGATGTGAATATTATTGACATGGCCAAGGGGTTTGAAAAGATGCTTGAAGAGAATCCTTTTATGGATAAGGAAAGAACGGCTGTATGGGGATGGAGTGGTGGCGGATCGTCTACATTGCATCTGCTGTTTAGATATCCAGAGCTTTTTCAAACAGGCATTTCCATTGCCGCAGTATCAAACCAATTGTTTTACGATAATATTTATCAGGAAAGGTACATGGGACTGCCGCAGGAAAATATGGATGATTTTGTAAACGGATCACCCATTACTTATGCAAAAAATTTGAAAGGAAATTTGTTATACATACACGGCACTGGCGATGATAATGTGCATTTCAGTAATGCCGAATTACTGGTAAACGAACTGATAAAATATAACAAACAGTTTCAGTACATGCCTTATCCTAACAGGTCTCATGGCCTGTCGGAAGGTGCTGGAACTTTTGAGCATCTTACAACATTGTACACAAATTATTTAAGATTGCATTGTCCTCCGGGTGCCAGATAAAATTTATTTTGATATGAAGAAATTAATCTTCTTTTTCGTTTTTATAGTTTGTTTTGTAGCGCTGCATGCACAAAAGAATTATGCTGTTAAAGTATCCGATTCAAAAACAGGTGAGGCGATTGCCGGAGCAACAATAAAGATTAAATCAAATAACCAGACTGTGATTACCAGCACTGGCGGAACAGCTGTACTTCAAACTTCATCGGATGACTCACTGGTAGTAACGGCCAAAGATTATATAAGCCAGGAAGTGATAATGCTTGGGCAGGGAACTGCCGTAAGTGTGGTGCTGGCCCCTAAACCAAAGGAAAAAGAGAAAGAAAAGGAGAAAGTAAAAGCGGTTACCCGTAGCAAGAATAAGAATTAGGCCATGCCCAAAATAATCTAAACTCTTCCTGGGTACTCCCCCAAAGCTTTCTCTAAACAATCCATAGCTTCATTAATAGCATCGGCATTTATTACATAAGCCAACCGCACTTCATTCAATCCCAATCCTGGGGTACTGTAAAAGCCAGTTGCAGGCGCTAACATTACAGTTGAATTATTATAAGAGAAAGATTCCAGCAACCACTGACAGAATTTATCTGAGTTGTCAATCGGCAATCTTGCCATACAATAAAATGCACCGCCGGGGTTAGGACAAAAAACACCGGGCATAGCATTCAATCTTTTTACAATTATATCACGGCGTAGTTTATATTCGGCTCTGGTTCCGTTAAAATAATCATCCGGCAAATCAACTGCAGCTTCACCTAATATTTGCGCAAAAGATGGTGGGCTTAGTCTTGCCTGTGCAAATTTCATAGCAGCATCCAATAACTCTTTATTCTTTGTAACAAAAGCGCCAATGCGGCCACCACAAGCACTATAACGCTTGCTGATGGTGTCCATCAATACCACATTGTCTTCCACGCCAGTTAAATGCATGGCGCTGGTATGTGTGCCTTCATAACAAAATTCACGGTAAGCTTCATCAGCAAATAAAAACAGGTTGTGTTTTTTGATGAGTTTTTTCAATACATCCATTTCTTCGGCGCTGTACAAATACCCAGTTGGATTATTTGGATTGCAGATAACGATGGCTTTTGTTTTTGAAGTAATCGCTTTTTCAAACTGGTCAATGGGTGGTAAGGCAAAACCGGTATCAATGGTGCTGCAGATGGGTTGCACTTTTACATCGGCAGCCACGGCAAATCCATTATAGTTTGCGTAAAAAGGTTCGGGTATAATTACTTCGTCACCTGCATCCATACAAGCCATAAATCCAAAAAGGATGGCTTCGCTGCCGCCGGTAGTAATGATTATCTGTTCCGGGGTAACATCAATACCAACCTTTTTATAGTACTCCGTCAATTTTTTACGATAGCTTTCATTACCGGCGCTGTGGCTGTATTCCAAAACTTTAAAGTCGGAATTACGCACCGCAGCCAAGCATTGTGCCGGTGTTTCAATATCGGGCTGACCAATATTTAAATGAAATACTTTGGTTCCTCGTTTCTTAGCAGCTTCTGCATAAGGTACTAATTTCCTGATGGGCGAAGCAGGCATTTCGGCGGCTCTGTTACTTATTTTTAGCATACTGCAAATATAAAGCAGGCTCGTCGATTTCTGTCATGCTGAGGAACGAAGCATCTCATTCTTAATTATTAATTCTTGTGTTTCACCGTGATGCTTCGTTCCTCAGTATGACAGCGGCGGAGAAAGGAATAGAAATAGCAACCAGCAATTGACTAATTTTGCAGTTATATGCAAATTTTCAATACCAGCAACCGAATCATCATTACCTGTAGCAACCGCCTTTCGCCTTTTCTGCAAATAGAAGTAGCTGAACTGGGCTTTAAGCCCGAGCGGGTTTTTAAAACTGGTGTTGAGCTTAAAGGAACTTTACAAGACTGTATAAAGCTGAATTTAAATTTACGCTGCGCCAGTCAGGTTCTTTTTTCTTTAGAAGAATTTAATGCTGACAATGCAGATGATCTGTATAACAAGTTGATTGAATTTCCCTGGGAAGATGTTTTGGCCTTGGATGGATATTTTTCCATCAGTAGCAATGTAAATAACGATACAATTAACAACTCTTTATTTGCCAATGTAAAGGTTAAAGATGCAATCGTTGACCGTTTCGGAAATAAAACAGGTGAAAGACCCGATTCTGGACCAATGCTGGATAAAACTGTTATTCATCTATACTGGCAGGAATCAATAGCGGAAATTTTTATTGATACATCAGGCGAAACACTGTCTAAACACGGCTATCGTAAAATTCCAGGCAAGGCTCCTATGCTGGAATCTTTGGCTGCAGCCACTTTGCTGGCAACCAAATGGGACAGAAAGTCTGCTTTTATAAATCCGATGTGTGGCTCTGGAACGGTGGCTATTGAAGCTGCTTTATTGGCCACCAACCGCAAGCCGGGATTACTCAGGTTTAATTATGCATTCATGCATTTGGTGGGTTATACAGATGAAATGTATAATGCTGAATTTAAAAAACTAGAGCAACAGGTTATTGATGTACCTGGACTAAAGATAACGGCAACAGATATACTTGAAGATGCCGTAAACATTTCAAAAGTTAATGCAGGCATTGCAGGTGTGGAAGAGTATATTGAATTTGCCATTTGTGATTTTGAAGAAACAATCGTTCCCGAAGGAGAAAGTGGCGTTGTTTATTTTAACCCTGAATATGGTGACAGGCTTGGCGTGGAAGCTGAACTGGAAGTTACTTACAAGCGCCTGGGTGATTTTTTAAAGAAGAAATGTAAAGGGTATTTTGGGTATATTTTTACGGGTAATTTAGAATTGGGCAAGAAAATCGGCCTTAAACCAAACCGCAGAATTGAGTTTTATACCAGTAAGATTGATTGCAGATTGTTTGAGTATGAGTTGTATAGTGGCAGCAGGGAGAAATGAGTCGTGAGTTCGAAGACTCGAGTCTTGAGTCAGGCAATAGCATATTGAAGTATTATTTCCGAAAGTCTCCTAACTCCCTTCTCCAAACTACTCTTTGTTTCTGATATAAACCAACTTTATCCCCGCCTTATCGGTCTCTCTTTTATCAATCTCAAACTGCGGTAACGACTTAATCAGCGGCGTTAATTTCTGAAAACCATAATTCCTTGGGTCAAAATTGGGTTGTTTTTTAAGAATAAGATTTCCTATATCTCCCAAAAATGCCCAGCCGTTCTCATCTCCTAGGTCATTTATTGTGTGGGCTATTAATTTCAAAGTCTCCCTGTTTACTTTATCAACAGCAGCTTTAGGCGCTGGTTTGGCACGTTTTGATTTTGGTGTGGGAGCTCCCGGACTTTCCAGCATCGGAATAATCTCCATATAAATGAATTTATCGCAGGCTACCATGAAGGGGCTTGGTGTTTTCTTTTGGCCAATTCCAATTACTTTCATACCTGCTTCTCTCAGGCGCAGGGCCAATCGTGTAAAATCGCTATCGCTGCTGATAATACAAAAACCATCCACTTTGCCAGAGTATAAAATATCCATGGCATCAATGATTAAAGTACTGTCGCTGCTGTTTTTACCGCTGGTATAGCTGTATTGTTGAATGGGCGTGATGGCATTTTCAAGCAGCACATTTTTCCAGCCACTAACAGTAGGCTTTGTCCAATCGGCATAAATACGCCGAAAAGTAGGCGTGCCGTATTTGGCAATTTCCTCCATCATACCTCTTACATTGCTGTAGGGTACATTGTCTGCATCTATTAAAACCGCCAAGCGGATGTCTTGTGTTTCCATATTAAAAATTGTTACACACAAGATAAATCATTTTTCATCATCAGGCAGCGGCTGTTTTACGGTTTCACCATTCGGGCCTGGAAAAGAACAAAACAAACTAAAATTTAACCAAATGGTTAAATATAATTTGCCAGTTCAGATTCATGCCATAAATTTGCGTAATTAACCAAATGGTTAAAAACTTACATGAAACGAAAAGATAAGAATACAGAACAGGTAATTTTACAAACAGCCCGTAGGATTTTTATACAGAAAGGGTTGTCTGGTGCCCGTATGCAGGATATTGCCGACCAGGCTGGTTTCAATAAAGCACTGGTTCATTATTATTTCACATCAAAGAATAAGTTGTTTGATCTGGTTTTTGAACAGGAGTTTGGTAATTTTTTCTCAAACTTGGCAACCATTGTTATTTCGGATTTGCCACTGTTTGAAAAGATAGAAAGTATTGTTGCGCTGGATATTGAACGTATGACCCAGTTTCCGGGCCTTCCCAATTTTGTACTTAGTGAAATGAGCCGTAACCCGGAAGTGATATTGAAAAAGCTGAAGAAAATACCGGTAGAGAAGGTGTTAGCGGGGTTTCAGAAGCAAATAAATGCAGAAGTTAAGAAGGGCACCATAAAGAAGATAAGCGCTGATCAGCTTTTTATCAATATTCAATCCTTATGCATTTTTCCATTTATTTCCCGGCCCATGATTAAAGGACTGATGCAGATGGATGACAAAGCATATTTGGTGATGATTGAAAAAAGAAAGACAGAAGTAGCACAGTTTATTATCAGTGCTATTAAAGCTTAATAGTTAAATGACTCAATAAAAGGAATTTTATGAACAATAAACTTTTCATCGTTTTCTGTCTGTTGTTTGGCAGTACACAAATAGCAGCACAGAATAAACCAGTATTGTCGCTTGAGGAATGCTATGCCTTGGCAGCAACCAGTTCTCCGCTGGCACAACAAAAAACTTTGACTGCCACAGCTGGCATTATGGCTGAAAAAAATCAGAACCTGAGTTGGTTGCCTCAGCTAAATCTAAATGCACAGGCTACCTACCAATCGGAAGTAACTTCATTTCCTGTAAAGCTTCCGGGTATCAATGTTGAGGAGTTGAGTAAAGATCAGTACAAGGGAACACTGGAATTTGTTCAGCCGATATATGATGGCGGTTTTATCAGTTCGCAGAAAAAACTACAGCAAATCTATACAAATATTGAAACACAGAAAGTAGAAGTAGATGTTTATCAGCTACAATCGAAAGTGAACAGTTATTTCTTTACCGCTTTGTTGATGGTAGAGAATATTGCCCTGATGAATATTGTAAAGGAAGACCTGAACAACAATATTAAAAAAGTGACAGCCCAGGCTGCAAGTGGTATTGCTACCAACAGCAATGTTGATGTATTGAATGCAGAATTGCTTAAAGCCAATCAAAAAGTTATTGAATTTAATGCAGCCAGAAAAGGAGCTATAGAAATGCTTGAAATATTGACCGGTACTGCTATTGCAGAGAATACGTCTTTTGTAAAACCGTCGAGAACGGCTGAGGTTGCGGAGACTGCGATAATTCGTCCCGAACTAAAATTATTCGATTTTCAGAAACAGCAGTTTCAGCAACAAAGCAGGCTGATTAATGCAAAATCAAATCCAAAATTCTCCTTTTTTGCCAATGGTGGTTATGGCAGGCCCGGACTAAACCAATTGAAAAATGAATTTCAATGGTTCTATATCGGCGGGGCAAAACTCAGTATTCCCATCACGGGCCATTTTACAAAACAAAGAGAAAAGAACGTGATTAAGATACAAGAGCAGATTGTAGAAAAACAAAAGGAAAACTTTTTAACGGTCAACCGGCAACTACTGGCGCAGCAGAAAAACGAAGTGGAAAAATACCGGCAACTGGTCGCAAGTGATGAAGAGATTGTGACTTTGCGTACAAAGATCAAAGAGAACGCGTCCTTCAAACTGCAAAACGGTATCATCACTTCAACAGGTTATATCACCGAACTGAATGCAGAAAATCAGGCTATGCTAAATCAGAAACTGCATGAGATACAATGGTTGCAGGCTCAATATAATTATCAACTTATTCTTGGAAAATAAATAAGATCATTTATCAAATTGAAAATATGAAACCAGTTTTTAAAAAATTACTCTTACCTGTTCTTGTAATCGGATTTATCTCCTGCAACAGTGGTAATAATAAATTTGATGCCACCGGTACATTTGAATCTGATGAGATCATTGTTTCGGCTGAAGCCAGCGGAAAAATTCTGCAGTTCAATGTGGAGGAAGGTATAACACTTATAAAAGATTCTGTAGTGGGCAAGATTGACCCAACAACGATAGAATTGCAGAAAGAGCAGGCATCGTCGACAGTAAATGCTTTGCAGCAAAAAACTAGTAACGCTTCGCCGCAGGTAAATATTCTGCTATCGCAGTTGCAACTTCAAACCAAACAAATTGCGGTGTATGATGAGCAAGTGAGCGTTTTGCAAAAGGAACAGTTACGTTTTCAAAAGCTGGTTGCTGCCGATGCAGTTCCTGCCAAGCAGTTAGACGATATCAACGGACAGGTAGATATTTTAAAGGAGCAGATTGTAGCGGCTAAAACTCAGTTAACGGTGCTGCAGAGTCAGATTAATGCACAGCGACAAACAGTGGCCATTCAAAACCGCGGCATTATGAGTGAGAAAGATCCGATGGAGAAAAAAGTGGCCCAGATTCAGGATCAGCTAAATAAAACAATCATTAGAAATCCGGTTACGGGCACCGTTCTTACGAAATATGCCGACCAGGGAGAATTTACAGCTGTGGGAAAAGCCTTGTATAAGATTGCAGATTTAAGTACGATGAAGTTGAGAGCCTACATTACCGGAAATCAACTGGCACAGGTAAAATTAAATCAACCTGTAAAAGTGATGGTTGATGATGGCAAGGGTAGTTTTAAAGAGTTGAAGGGAACTATCAGCTGGATTGCTGATAAGGCGGAATTTACGCCAAAGACTATACAGACAAAAGATGAGCGGGCCAATCTTGTTTATGCCATAAAAGTGAATGTAGTAAATGATGGCTATTTAAAAATTGGGATGTACGGTGAGGTTGTATTTTGAAAACAGCTGGTTGAGAATTTGAAAAATAAATAAGTAAGAAGTATATACAATGAATGCAATTACGGTACATAACATTGTAAAAACCTATGGCACAAAGAAAGAAATTGTAAAGGCGCTGGATGATATTTCTTTTGACGTGAAGAAAGGAGAACTGTTTGGTATTATTGGTCCGGATGGAGCAGGTAAGACATCGCTGTTTAGAATACTAACTACTTTGCTTTTGGCAGAAAACGGAACGGCAACTGTTGACGGATTTGATGTGGTAAA
>JBBKXU010000401.1:0-3000 GCA_037969645.1 Ferruginibacter sp.
AAGTCTATGATTTCTAATCTATCACGTAAAGCTGCTGGTATATTGCTTAAGTTGTTTGCAGTAGCTATAAACAGCACTTTACTTAGGTCGTATTCTAGTTCCAGATAGTTGTCATAAAAAGTATTGTTCTGTTCTGGGTCCAGCACTTCCAGCAAAGCTGATGACGGATCGCCACGGTGGTCGCTGCCAACTTTGTCAATCTCATCCAAAATCATCACGGGGTTGCTACTCTTTACCTTGCGAATAGATTGCAGGATTCTGCCAGGCATGGCACCTATATAAGTTTTACGGTGGCCACGTATTTCACTCTCATCGTGCAAGCCACCCAGGCTCACTCGTACATATTTACGTTGAATGGCCGCGGCTATACTCTTGCCTAAACTAGTTTTGCCAATGCCCGGAGGGCCCAGAAAACAAAGTATCGGCGATTTCATATCGCCTTTCAGCTTTAAAACGGCTAAGTATTCTAAAATACGCTCTTTAATTTTTTGCATGCCATAATGATCCTGGTCAAGCACTTTTTTGGCTTTTTTCAGATCGTAAGAGTCCTTGGTAAATTCATCCCAAGGCAGGTCTAACATCAGATCAAGATGGTTATAAACAACTGAATAGTCGGGAGTTGTGGGGTGCATCCGCTCTAGTTTTTCAACTCCTTTTGTAAACATTTCCTTAGCTGCAATTGGCCATTTTTTACTCTCAGCCTTTTTAAGCATCTCTTTTACTTCTGCCACATTATCGCCACCCAATTCATCTTTAATGGCTTTCATCTGTTGCTGCAGAAAATATTCCTTTTGCTGTTTATCCAGCTCGGCACGGGTTTTATTAGTTACTTTATTTTTAAGTTCGGTGTATTGCAGCTCGGTCTGCATCAGGTTCATCAGCAGCTCGGCCCGGGCTTTAATATTGCTTATCTCAAGCAGGCGTTGTTTATCCTTAATATCGCTGTTTAAATTGCTGCTTACAAAATGAATTAAGAAAGCGGGGTTTTCAATATTCTTTAATATTATGGCAGCTTCGCTTGGCAGGTTGGGAGAAATGTTAATGATTTGTCCGGCTAGGTCTTTAATGCTGCCAATCATGGCATCAAAATCGGGATCATCTTTTAAAACCTCATCGGTTAAAACAGTGATTTTGGCTTTAAAATATGGGTCGTCTGCAGTTACTTCTTCAATTTTACAACGCTTGCGCCCCTGTATGATGATGGTTGTTCCACCATCCGGCATCTTAATCAGCTTGGCAATTTTGGCAACAGTGCCAATATCTTCCAAATCGCTTACAGTTGGCTCTTCAACGGTACTGTCTTTTTGCGCTACTACACCTATCAATTTGTCAGCCTTGTAAGCATCGGTTACGGCTTTAATACTCTTATCTCTCCCAACAGTAATGGGAATTACCACTCCGGGAAAAAGTACCGTATTCCTTAAAGCTAAAAGTGGGATAATATCTGGAATCGGTTGATCATCAGTACTTCCGTCATCATCTTCATTCAAGGGTATGATAGGCATAAACTCCATTTCATCTTCTGTTCCTTGCAAATAAAACTTATCATTCATAATTTTCTAAATATATAGTCAAAATGTCAAAACACACAGCAATTCGCTGGTTTTTATGTTGATGGTTATATGGTCAATATTAATGCCGAAATGGAAAATTAGGAATTAGGAATTGAGAATTAGGATTAAAACATTCGGCGCCTCCCTAATTACTAATTCGTAATTCCTAATTTCTTCATCTACTTTTGCAGCGCATGTACATAAACTGTAACGATAAAGAACTGGAAGTATTGGAAAAAATTGCCCTTGCTGCCGAAGAATTGGGCCTGCCCTGCTATTTAATTGGCGGATTTGTAAGGGATAAGATTTTGGGCAGAGCAACCAAGGATATGGACATTGTTTGTGTGGGTGATGGAATTGAACTGGCAACAAAAGTGGCAGAAAAGTTTAAGCCTACACCTGAAGTACATTTCTTTAAAAATTTTGGCACTGCACAGATTAAAACTGACGGTTTGGAGATTGAATTTGTAGGTGCCCGAAAGGAGAGTTATAGTTACGACAGCCGTAAACCCGCAGTTGAAACCGGCACTATTGAAGACGACCAAAACCGCCGTGACTTTACGATCAATGCCATGGCCATTAGCTTAAACAAAGCTGACTTTGGAGACCTTGTCGATCCTTTTAATGGCATTAATGATCTGGAACTGAAAAATATTCAAACTCCATTAGCGCCTGCTCAAACTTTCAGCGATGATCCGTTGCGTATGATGCGGGCCATACGTTTTGCATCGCAGTTGAATTTTGCTATACATCCCGAAACCTTTGCTGCTATTGGCGACAATAAGGAACGCATAAAAATTGTAAGTGCCGAACGCATTGCCGACGAGCTCAATAAAATTCTGATGAGTGAAAAGCCTTCGGTGGGTTTTGACTTGCTGTATACAAGCGGCTTACTTAAAATTATTTTTCCGCAGATGGTTGATTTGGCGGGCGCCGAATATATTGACGGCATGGGGCATAAGGACAATTTTTACCACACTATACAGGTGGTTGACAATATTGCCCAAAATACCGATGATCTCTGGCTGCGCTGGGCTGCTGTTTTGCATGATATTGCCAAGCCCGCTACTAAAAAATTTGAAGAAGGCCATGGCTGGACATTTCATGGTCATGAAGTGGTTGGTGGCAGGATGGTGCCTAAGATTTTCACCAAACTGAAACTGCCACAAAATGAGAAAATGAAGTTTGTGCGTAAGCTGGTGGAATTACATTTGAGGCCCATCAGTCTTACCAAAGAAAATATTACAGACAGCGCCATACGCAGGTTATTATTTGATGCCGGGGAAGATTTAGAAGCCTTAATGACTTTGTGTGAGGCGGATATCACATCTAAAAATAAAAATAAAGTAAAACGTTATTTAGAAAATTTTGAAATGGTGCGGCAGCGCTGTGCCGAGGTTGAAGAAAAAGATCATTTACGCAACTGGCAACCACCTATAACCGGCGA
>JBBKXU010000402.1:0-12439 GCA_037969645.1 Ferruginibacter sp.
ATCACTACAGAAAAATATTTTTTCATTTAGGCTGATTTTAATTAGAAATAAAGTCTATAAGAACGCATCAATTTTTGTTGTTCAACGTACTAACTTTAAAATACACATACAGTCCAGCACATACAGCAAGCATCCACATGCCAATTGTAATAACTTTATTTGCATAAGCCTGATGTGTAATTTTTGCCCAGTATCCAAAAATGCTAAGAAAGACTGACAGACCGGCAATTACACCCCAGATTTTATATTTATTCATGATGTTAAGTTAGTAAAAGATATTAATACTGCAGGCTGCAAATACGCTTTGACTAAGGCTGAATAAAGGCATCAAATACAAGAGTGTCCTGATAGCTATCGGGACTTATGAAGCTGATTACAGATTCACTGCCCGGACAATAAATAAAAAGCGCCAGCTTTTAAACTGACGCAATCATTTATTAGATTTCTCCTTCGTCGAAATGACAGAGGAATTATAATAACATCGTTACCGGATTCTCCAGATACTTTTTAAGTGTTTGCAGAAAAGCCGCTCCCACTGCGCCATCCACCGTACGGTGATCGCAACTCATGGTTAACATCATTACATTGGTTACGCCAAAACCATCGCCCTTTTTAACTACAATTTCCTTAATACGGCCAACGGCCAAAATAGCACTGTCGGGCGGATTGATGATGGCTGTAAATTCTTCAATATCCATCATACCCAGGTTAGAAATGGTAAATGTATTACCACTGAATTCGTTGGGTTGCAGTTTTTTATCTTTTGCTTTGCCGTATAATTCTTTTGCCTCGCTGGCAATTTGCGATAAGGTTTTTTGATCGGCAAAACGTATCACTGGAACAATCAATCCTTCGGGCGTTGCCACCGCACTGCCAATATGTATATGATGATTCTCACGGATAAAATCTCCCATCCAGCTACTATTTACTGCTGGATGCTGGCGCAGCGTTAAAGCAACAGCCTTAATAACAAAATCATTAAAAGAAATTTTTACCGGGCTCAATTCATTTAACTGTACACGTGCCGCCATGGCATTATCCATGTTGATTTCCATGGTTAAATAAAAATGCGGTGCCTGGAATTTACTTTCGCCCAAACGACGTGCAATGGTCTTGCGCATTTGCGTTAATGGAATATCAGTATGAGACTCTTCTCCCGATGCTGTAAAAACAGGAGTAGCTGCTTTGGTTACCGGTACCGCTGCCTTCGTTGCCGATGATGCAGCTGATGGTATGTAACCGTCAATATCTTTTTTGGTAATCCTTCCTCCATCTCCGCTGCCGCTAACTTTGCTAATGTCGATGCCTTTATCGGCAGCGAGTTTTTTAGCAAGAGGAGAAGCTTTAAGGCGTTGCCCGTCGCTCGATGCTGATTGTTCAATGTTGGTTGCTGGTTGTTCGGGTGCTGCTGCAACAGCCTCGCTTTCAGTTGATGCAGTCGCAACCGCAGATTCATTGGCACCAGATTTTTCTGCAGCCACATAAGCACTCACATCAGTACCGGCTTTGCCTACAATAGCAATAATTTCATTTATTTGAGCTGCTTTACCAGCTTCTACACCAATATATAATAAAGTGCCCTCTTCGTAACCAACCACTTCCATGGTTGCTTTATCAGTTTCCACATCGGCCAGTACATCATCGGCTTTTACAAAATCGCCAACTTTTTTATTCCAGGAAACTATTTTTCCTTCAGTCATCGTATCGCTCAGTAAAGGCATACGAATATCTTTTGCCCCAGCGGGAAGAGAGACTTTTTCAGTTTTGGCGCTTGAAGTTTGTTCGTTCGTCGTTGTTGGTTGTACGGCTGCAGGTTTTTCAGCAACTTTAGCAGCGCCATTTCCCCCATCTAATAATGATTTATAATCTTCTCCATCTTTACCAACAATTGCAATGATTTGGTTTACTTGCGCAGCTTCACCAGCTGGTACGCCAATGTATAATAAAGTGCCGTCCACATAGCCGTTCACTTCCATGGTTGCTTTATCTGTTTCCACATCTGCCAACACATCATCAGCCTTTACTTTATCGCCCACTTTTTTATTCCAGGCTATTATTTTTCCCTCGGTCATCGTATCGCTCAAAAGCGGCATGCGTATCACTTCAGCCATAATATTATTATCTTATTTTAGATTGAGGTTCGAAATTAAGGCAAAATGAGGAAAAGAAGGGCCATTTGGCCTAATAATCGAGTTCTAACCGCAGCCGGTCTTTTAATTCTTTTACCAAAGGATACTCTTCAATGATTCGTTGGTATTGCTCCCGGGAGCTTAAAGGCTTTTCTACAGGCCCGTTATTACTCTCTGTTTCTACAATAATTACACTGTAAGTTAGTTGTCTGTTGCAGAAATACTGCTGCAGATCATCCACCAGTTCGGCTCTTTCCTGCTCAATAAATTTTTGCTGAATATTATTACCGGTAACGATCTCGATGGAATTATTATCTATAATTCTCAATTCTGCCATTTTAAAATTGGTAACTGCAGAGTGATTTTTCTTCTCAATAAGCTTATCAATAAACTTGTTCCAGCATAAGTCTAATTCTGCTCCTGTTAATTCTTTTGCTTCGTTGCCATTGGCTTTATTTTGAGCTGTTACTTTTTTACGAATGGCATCTAAAGAACCTAACGAGCGTTTAGGTTCATCACTAGCCGGAGCAGTTTGCCGAGTAGCTTTCTTTTCAATTTTTGGCGTTGGCTCTTCAATTATTAGCTTTGCCTCCGCAGTTTTTATTACAGCGGGTGCAACAGCCACAGGTCCCCCTTCTTCTTTAATTTTTATAAGCCGAATAGATTTAAACGTAACTGGGCGTGCTGTTTCAACTACTTTTTTTTTAGAAATAGTGCCTTCGTTATTTACCATTTCAACGGCTTGTAACAGGTATGTGAGCTTGATAATTGCCAGCTCCACATGCAGACGTTTATTACGAGCCTGCTTATAATTTATTTCTGCTTCGTTCAGTAAATTCAAAGCAGCAATAAGCCAGCCTGTTGAAATTAGCTGTGCAGCCTGCAAATATTTTTGTTTAAAATCGTCAGCTACTTCCAGCAGTATTGCTGCTTTTGCATCTTTACTCACCAGCAGGTTTCTTACAAATTCGCTGTAGCCTTCCAGTAAGGTATCGCCTTCAAAACCTTTTTGATTTATTTCATCAAATAACAGCATAGCATCGCTGAGCTGCTGCTGCTGCATATAATCCAGCATTTTAAAATAATAATCCTCATCTAAAATATTCAGATGCTCTAACGTGTTGCTGTAGCTTAATTCGCCATTGCTAAAGCTTACAATTTTATCCAAAATACTTAACGCATCTCTTAAACAACCCTCGCTTTTTTGAGCAATGATATGCAGCGCAGCTTTTTCGGCCTTAATCTTTTCTTTATCGCAGATTTCCTGCAAATGCTCAATGGTATCGTTATTGGTGATTCGTTTAAAATCAAATATTTGGCAACGACTGAGAATAGTTGGAATGATTTTATGCTTCTCCGTGGTGGCCAAAATAAAGATGGCATAAGGTGGCGGCTCTTCCAACGTCTTCAAAAAAGCATTGAAGGCAGACGAACTGAGCATGTGAACCTCATCAACAATATATACTTTGTATTTGCCGGCCTGTGGTGCAAAGCGAACCTGCTCTACAAGGCTGCGGATATCATCTACGGAATTATTGCTGGCAGCATCCAATTCATGAATATTTAACGACGTACCTGCATCAAAAGAAACACAACTGTTACAGGTATTGCAAGCTTCTCCATCTTTAGTACGGGTTTCGCAATTGATGGTTTTAGCTAAAATTCTTGCGCAAGTTGTTTTACCAACTCCTCTTGGACCGCAAAATAAAAATGCATGCGCCAGTTGGTTATTTGTTATCGCATTTTTTAATGTAGTAGTAATATGCGCCTGCCCAACCACAGTTGAAAAATTCTGTGGCCTGTATTTTCTTGCCGATACAATAAACTTATCCATGAGCTGCTAATTTCGGAAATCTAAACTGGAAAATCGAATTTTGTTTTGGTTTTGGCCACGGATTACATGGATTTTCACGGATGGGTATTTTATCTGTGAATATCCCTGTCCTGCCTTAAGATACCATCGGGTGCCGGTGGAATTCCTTAGTTCTGTCGAATAAATACCGGTAGGTAGTCAGACTACGGCTTCGGAAAGTATCCCCAAAATTTTCGGCCACGTTAATCATTTTGGGATTAAAATCGCCAATCCACTGCATTTCGTACTCTTGGTATAAATAAGGCGGGGCTTGTATTATTTTGCGGCATTCGCCAATGATATAGGAATCAATACCTGTGCCCTGCCACTCAGGAACTACACCGAAAACCAATCCCACAAATTTTCTGGATTTTTTGAATTTTTGACGAAAAACGAATTCCAATTTTTGTAAAATTCCAAACTTGCCGTTCAGGTGTTTAAAATACTGGTTAATATCGGGCAGGTTAACAAACATGGCAATGGCGGTTCCTTTGTGGTAAACAAAATAAACCAGATCTTCTTCCATAACCGGTTTCATCTTTTTAAACATCATCATCACCTGTTTTACGTCCAGTTGCTTTAATCCGCCGTGGCCCGCCCATGCTTTATTGTACGCTTCTACAAAGTCGCCAGCATATTTTTCTAGGTTATTTTTTTTAATGGTTTCAAAACTAATATCAGGGTCTGCTTCATGCACAGCATGCCGGTCCATCGTTTTTTGTGCCAATGGTTTTTGTGCGTCCATAGCAAAACATACCTGATTATAAAAAAGTTTAAAACCATAGTTTTCGAAAAGCTGAATATAATAAGGCGGATTATAGTTCATACAATACAACGGCGGTGTAAACCCGTCAGTAATTAAACCCCACCAGCGGTCACGTTCGCCAAAATTAATGGGACCGTCCATGGCTTCCATGCCTTTTTGCATCAACCAATGTTTTGCATTATCAAACAAAAGATCAGCAGCTTCTTGACTATTGATACACTCAAAAAAGCCCATGCCGCCCACAGATACATCATCACCCTTGTTCTTATATTTTTTATTGGTGAAAGCTGCAATGCGGCCAATTAATTTGCCATCGTCATCTTTTAAAACCCAACGTATTACTTCGCCAAATCGAAACGTTTTATTTTTCTCTTTGTCAAACACTTCGTTGATATCCTTATCAAGTGGACGTATCCAGTTAGGTTCTTTTTTATGAAGCACAACTGCGGTTTGAATGAATTGTTTGGCAGTTTCTTTTTCGGTAACAGGTATAATTTGCATAGCTTATAATAATGTGGCAAATATAGTAAAGCTGTATTATTTAGCCGGTCAGTTTTAGCAAGACCTATCGGGTTATCTGTTCGTTGCAGTAAGAGCTAGTAAACTGCCCCCTTCAACTGTTATAAATAACTAAGGCAAAACCTGCCATTACACAATAAATAACTATAATTTGCGGTTATAAGGCTGCATTACAGCAGTTTTACGAATCTTAAAATCACAAAAATTAAAATTTCAACCTGGATTTATTTAGGTTAATTTTATTCAACAATCTAATTCAATGAAAAAAATCAATGTTTTTGCAGTTTTTGCTTTAATATTTCTATTAGCAGCCTGTTCAAAATCAGACGCTCCAGCGGTTATAGTACCTCCGCCGCCAAACCCCTGTACTGGTGTAACAATTACGCCAATTGCATCAGTTACCCATACCACAACTGGGCTTACTCAGGGTACAATTACGGTAACATCGCCAATTGGCTCGGGCCTCACTTACAGTATTAATGGCACGAGCTTTCAGTCTTCAACTAATTTTTCGAACCTGGCTGCGGGTAATTATACACTTACGGTTAAAAATGCCAGTAATTGTTCAGGAACAACGGCATTAGTTATTAACGGTTATGGCCCCAAATATTATGCTGTACGCACAATTATTAATGGCTATTGCGGCCCCTGTCACCTTCATGGCACGATAAATGGCGGCAAAAATTTCGATTCGGATAATGATGTTGTAAATTCCTGGGACAGAATTAAAGTGAGATCAGTCGACGGCATCCCGACTTTTATGCCTGAAAATGGGCAGCTAACAACCATCGACAAACAAAAAATTGTAGACTGGGTTAATGCCGGTCATCGAATTACAGATTGATAAACAACAGGTTAAAATAAAAAACCGGTGAATGATTCACCGGTTTTTTATTTTACTTTAAATCATCTATCTAACTTTTAACATTGGTCGCACTTGTTGTTTGGCACCATTTTGTAATCGAGCATAATATACGCCAGTTGGTAAATGCGATGCATTAAACGTAATAATTTTAGTTGTTGGCGCCAGTACATCTTCTTCGTACAAGTTTGAAATTAACCGACCAGCGGTATCCATTATTTGCAACAAAGTATGCCCCCCATCGGTAGAAAATTTAATTTCGGTTTTATCTGTAAAAGGATTTGGGTAGTTAGTAATTAACGTAGTACCCGAAGTATTTGGCACCGTAACATTTGTACATGAGCCTCCTTTTATCAATGGTAAATCTTGTAATTGACCATTTATATTTGGTGGAAATAAACTCGCAACCGTAGCCTTTGGAATACAGAACCATTTCTCTAGTAATGTTGCGTATATACTTCTGAAATCATATTGCATAGTAACATTATCGTTAACTGTTGCTACGGGTTGAATGGTGGGATTATCGCCCAACACACCTCCCATTACAGGCTTTCCAAAAACAAACATTGGGGCTGCAGCTCCATGGTCGGTTCCTACACTGCTGTTACTTTTTATTCTACGGCCAAACTCACTGTACGTAATTCCAACAACTCTATCTTCAATTGCTAAAAATTTCAAATCATCCTGAAAGGCCTTGATTGCATCACTTACTCTGCCAAGCAGGGTTGCATGCGTACCAACAGTAGTATCGGTAGTGGTAGTTTGCAAACTGTGATTATCAAAACCTCCAAAGCTCACCATATAAACCCTGGTTTTCAATCCTCCTTTAACCAGGCGGGCTACAATTTTCAATTGATCGGCCAAACTATTATTTGTAGGGTACGCACCTTGATTGATTACTCTGTTGGCAGCATCGGTAATAGATGTGGCGTATTGTTGGGTTTGTTTTGCAATTGTGCGAATGAAATTTAGCTCTTTACCAGCTTTGGTTTGAGGAACAGGATCGTTAGTACCATTTATCAATTGGTAAAAAGATGTGGCGCTTGTAATACTCATCGCCATGTTTACACTTGGTCCCTGCGTTGTTAATGTTGCCGTTGAACCTATTTGAATAGCCAGTGGATCGGGGTTAGTTGCATTCGGATATCCGGTAGGAAAATTTGGGTATTCATAATTAAGGTATCGGCCGGCCCAACCTGAATAAACTTGTTGGTTGCTGTTGCTGGCTGTCATCCAGATATCTGTTGCACGAAAATGTGAGAAATTAGGTTGAGGATAACCCACCGCCTGAATAACTTTCAATTTGTTTTCGTTGTACATGTTTTGCAAACCTGTCATGGCGGGATGCAGGCCGGTATTGGCGTATCCGTTGAGCGAAAGTATCTTGTTTTCGGGTATTGCAATATTTGAACGGGCAGCATTATATAAATTATAAGTGCTGATGGGTATCACCATGTTTAAGCCATCGTTTCCGCCCGAGAGCTGCACAATTACAAGTACATGATCGGTATCTGTTGTACCGCCTAATAATGCCTGCACCAATGGTGAGTTTTCATTTAAAGCTTTAACCGTATACCCGCTTATTAAAGCTGGTAAAGTAACGGCTGCCGATTTTCCTAAAAATTCCCTTCTTTTCATTTGATATGTTTAAATTATGATTGCCATTTTAAATTGGCCAAATGCATAACAAGGTTCTTAAATTGATAAGTTTATTTTAACTCAATTGATATTCACTCAAATTCATCAAATACCTGAACAAATCCCTTATACGAATATTTACAATATTGAAATTCGCCGTGGAGGGGTTTGCGATATATGCATGCCAGGCATTGGTCCAATAATAATCGTACTGCTGGCCACTTAACAACATTTGCGTTTTCATCTGTTGTTTTACCTGCGGCGATAAATTCATCCGGTATAAATACTTTAATGCTTCATCAATCAAATCATTGGGATTGCCAGGATTAGTCAGTGTTTTGGCATAAGCCACAAAATCAAATTGCATTCTAAACCCATTTCTTAAATAACCGGTGCTTGTCATTATATCAGTGTACTGATTTCTTTTGGGCAAGGTATCTGCTGTAATCCAAAGTTCATGAAACGATGGCTCCTGATAATATGCTGGCATACCTGCCACATTTGGCGGGTCATGCAGGTTTACGCCCAATATCGCCATAAAAGAAAATAAAGTGTTCCAATGGCCGTAATTAGTATTCCAGTCAGTAGCCACTGGCATGTTTACATTGTATTCTCTCATAGTACCCACAACCAAATCAACCGGATTTTTTATAATGCAACTTTGATTTAATACATCGTAAAAATGTTCGCTCTTAAATAAAGCACTTAAAACCGGTTTTATTTCATAGTTGCCGCTACGGAAGATATCTGCAAGCGGGGTAATTACATTTGCCTCAGTAGCGTCGTCGATATCATAATAAATAAACCAACGGTAAAGTCTACGTACAATATATTTTGCTACTTCATTGGTCGCAAAAAGCATATTTATCAGGTCGTTCAACTCCAAATCACCTGCGGTAGCGCCTGTTCTGCCGGTAATAACTGTGTTGTTATAAAAAGTCGAAAACGTTTTATTGGCCGTGCTGTGCCTGGAAGAAGTAAAAACGGTTTGATAGGTAGCAGTATTAACCTGCCAACCTGTTAAAACCTTAGCAGCTTCTTTCACGTCCTGTTCTGTGTACTTACTATCGGGTCCTTTTCCAACGGTAAATAATTCCTGCAACTCACGGGCGTAATTTTCGTCTGGTGCGGTAGCGGTGTTTAAATATCCGTTTAGGTAACGCAGCATAGCTATATCAACAGTCATATCTCTAACCATCTGTTTATAATTACCCAGACAATTTTGTCTTATAGTAGTATGCTGTTGATATACCCAGTTTCCATTTCCTACATCATTTGCCTCATTCCCAAATTTATCAGTCCACAAAAAGATCATTTTCTCACGGATACTTCTGTCCTGGTTAATTAAAACGCCCGTCCACCATTTTTTATAAGACGCACGGCGTTGGCTTTGAACGGTGCCATCATTATTAATATCGTTTACCCAGGTTTCGCCCAGGTTAATATTTGCATCTGGTGTTCCCGGTTGTGTTGAAGTAGTATATTCTTTTACTGGTGGTGCAGGTGCAGGTGCTGTTGGATTTAGCAATTCATCCACCGTTTGGTTCAGTGTTCGGGCTGCAAAATAATCCACATCGGCTTTTTTGGCCCCAAACATGGTTCGCTTTAAAAGATGAATCACTTCATTAGTACCCCATGGTCCGGTATAAGGATTAATGCCGCTTTGCGTACGTGCAGGCGATACTTGTTGAATAGCAGCTACCTTTTGGGTAGCCTTCTTTTTAGATTTTCCTACCGTTAGAAAGTCTCTTCTGTCCATAGCAATGGTTTTGGTGACTATAATTATTAATAGTTACGACTAATTTGATTGAATAAAGTTTAATAGGGGGCAATTTAATATTGGATTCCCTGCCTGACTATAACGTTGCCTTGCTATTGATTATTTTGCCGCCTTAAAGATATAGGTATTACTGGATATTTTCGATAATTCCGGCTATGCCTTGCCCGCCACCAACACATGCAGTAACAATGCCATATTTCTTGTTCAGTCTTTTCATATCGTTGGTAAGCTGAATGGTGAGTTTACAACCAGTGCAACCCAATGGATGGCCAAGCGCAATAGCGCCACCGTTTACATTTACAATCTCGGGGTTTATTTCCAGGGTTCTTATAACCGCCAATGCCTGGGAAGCGAAAGCTTCGTTTAATTCAAAAAGGTCAATTTGTGAAAGATTCATACCGGCTTGCTTGAGAACCTTGGGCACCGCTTCTACCGGGCCCACACCCATAATACGGGGATGGACACCAGCGCTGGCACAGTTTACAAGGCGGGCAATTGGTTTAAGTCCCAGTTCATTGATCATCTTCTCCCCCATAACAATAACAAAAGCAGCACCGTCGCTGGTTTGAGAAGAGTTGCCGGCAGTAACCGACCCTCCCAAAGCAAAAGCTGGTTTTAATTTGGCCAATCCTTCTGGCGATGTATCGGCTCTTACGCCTTCATCTGTATCAACTATATAATCACGCTTTTGCTTTTTACCTTTTTCATCTAAATAAATCTCATTTACCGTAATGGGCAAAATGCCTGATTTAAAATATCCTTCTTTTATTGCGTTACCGGCCTTTAAATGACTGTTGAAGCTAAATGCATCCTGATCTTCCCTGCTCACTTTATATTCGCTGGCAACAGCTTCGGCGGTTAAGCCCATGGCTAAATAATAATCGGGGTCTGTTTCGGCAATGGCAAAAGATGGCACTGTTTTCCAGCCTGCTGTTGGCACTAAGCTCATGCTTTCTGTGCCACCTGCAATAATACATTCGGCCATGCCACTACGAATTTTTGCAGTAGCCATAGCAATACTTTCCAGTCCACTAGCGCAATAACGGTTAATAGTAATACCTGGTGCATGAATACCCACAGCTCTGGCAGAAATCATCCGCCCTACCTGTAAACCTTGCTCAGCTTCGGGTACAGCGTTACCCACAATTACATCATCCACTCTTTTTACATCAAGCTGAGGCACACTGGCCAGCAAACCTTTAATCACATCTACGGCCAAATCATCTGGCCTGGTGAACCTGAATCCGCCCTTTTTACTTTTTGTAATGGCTGTTCTGTATCCTGCTACAATGTATGCTTCCTGCATGTTTATTTTTTTATGTACCCAACTGCAAACCGCTAATCATCTTCAGTGGCGTCGCACTCTTGTACGTTATTAATTTTATTGAACTTAAATTTAGTTGTTTATGCAACTTTATTGACCAAAGTTATAATTTCTACCTGAAAACAAAAAACCGATTACAGTAACGTAATTTTGCGCCCATGTATAAGTTGCTGCGGTCGGTTTTGTTTTGCTTTGATCCTGAGTGGGTTCACTATTTTTCGATGAACCTGTTAAAATTTGCTTGTAAGATTCCTTTTAAGAAAAAAGGGCTGCAATGGTGGTTTAAGCCGAAAGGAAATACTCATTATTCAATGTTCAATATTCAATTCCCAAACAGAGTAGGATTAGGTGCAGGTTTTGATAAGAACGCAAAGTATTTAAATGAGCTTGAAGCCCTCGGTTTTGGTTTTGTTGAAATTGGAACTGTAACTCCGCTGCCACAGGCCGGAAATGATAAGCCAAGATTATTCCGTTTACCAAAAGACAAAGCACTCATTAACCGCATGGGTTTTAATAATGATGGCGTTAATTTGATTACGAAAAGATTACAGGCCTGGAAAACGAGAAACGAGAAACAGAAAACGAGAAACCAGAAACTTATCATAGGTGGCAACATTGGTAAAAACAAAATAACGCCCAACGAAGATGCCTGGAAGGATTATGAAATCTGCTTTACTGCCTTGCACGATTATGTAGATTACTTTGTGGTGAACGTAAGCAGTCCGAATACGCCTGGACTAAGGGAACTGCAGGAGAAAGATGCTTTACATAAAATTCTTACAAATCTGCAAAAACTAAATAACGAAAAACAAAACCCTAAACCAATCTTATTAAAGATTGCGCCTGATTTAACCACCGAACAAATTGATGATGTTATTGATTTAGCGCTGGAAATAAAGCTAGACGGACTTGTTGCATCGAACACTACCATCAGCAGAGACAATCTCCAAACTCCCGACTCACAACTCACGACTATTGGAGCCGGCGGCCTCAGCGGTTTACCCGTAAAAGCCAGAAGCACAGAAATTGTAAAATATATTCATCAAAAAACAGGCGGACAAATACCTATTATCGCAAGCGGAGGTATATTTACCGGAGCAGACGCCAAAGAAAAAATTGATGCCGGCGCTTCGTTAGTGCAAGTTTGGACCGGATTTATTTATGAAGGACCAGGCATTGTAAAAAACATCTGCAAAGAAATCAATAAAGTAAAACCAGCAAACAATATTAAATAGTCAATATCACATAAAACATGGAACATTTATTTACCTCAGAAAGCATCATCAGTTTTTTAATTCTCGTTGTACTAGAAGTAGTATTGGGAATTGATAATGTAATTTTTGTAAGCATTATCCTAAATCGCTTAAAGAAAATCAAAGATCAGAAACATGCCAGAAGAATATGGATGGTAACCGGCATTTTGAGTCGTAGCCTGATGTTGATGGGATTGGGATGGCTGTTGAGCCAGAAAGGAAAATCTGTTTTTGAAATTGCTGGCAAAGGATTTGATTTGGCCAGCATTGTAATGATATTGGGTGGTTTATTTCTTATTTATAAATCGGTAAAAGA
>JBBKXU010000403.1:0-13917 GCA_037969645.1 Ferruginibacter sp.
AAGTTGTACCCCAAAAGAAAGTGACTAAGAAAGCTGCGCTGAAGAAAACGGTTATTAAAAAAGCAACTGCAAAACCTAAGTCAGTTCCCGCTAAAAAAATAGCAGCAAAAAAGCATGTTATTAAAAGAGTAAAGGCAAAAATTATTAACCCTGCGGCGGATATGCCACATTTAATTCCCATTGATGCCCTGATTGAGCATGCTGTTAAAACGGAAGACCCGATGTTGAAGGTTGATAAAAAAGCCTTTAGAAAAGCAACCTCAAAAGTAGATCCAAAGCACAATATGCCCATCTCCAGTAAATCTAAAAGATCAAAAATGCCATCGTCTAAAAAGCCGCTATGGCGTAAATAGCATACATTAATAAAAGGAAACCCCGGCTTTTTATAAGCTGGGGTTTATTATTTACTGAATATAGGCTGCAATTCACCTGCATTTATTATCAAGTTGATTTTGGTGGCATCGGAATTAATGCACTGGTCCTTTTTTTATAAGCCTCGAAGTTTTTATTACCAACATATTTTTTTTCCAACATGGGAATGCCAGATACAAATAACAGCAAGCCCGTAATGGTAACCGGACTGATTATAAAAAACAAACTTCCATGCATGGGGATAATAACGATAAAAATTCCCCACCACATCATTAGCTCGCCAAAATAATTGGGGTGACGGCTATATTTCCACAAGCCCGTTTGCATTATATCATCTTTGTGCTTACGTGTTTTTACAAAAACCGAAAGCTGGTAATCGCCTACGGCCTGAAAAAAGAAACCAATAGCCCAGCAACAAAGCCCGGCAATGGTAAAACCACTCCATTCGGCAGGAGCATTTACCGCAACAAATATCACCGGCGAAATAATAATCAGCAGTATCAGCCCCTGCAATAAAAAAACCTGCAGATAGCTGCGCCAGTAAAAATGGCGTCCCCAATCGGCCCGCCACTGGCGGTAACGAAAATCTTCGCTTTTGTTTGTATTACGGCTGTAAATATAAATAGCTAACCGCAAACCCCACAAAGTTACCAGTACATACAGCAGTATGCTGATGGGCGACTGCTCCTGCGTTAGCAGCAGAAATATGCAAATGACGATATAACCCAATCCCCAGGCAATATCGGCAACATCGTTTCTTTTTTTAATTAAAGCAATAATATACCAGAGGGTTGCATAGCCTGCTATAAGCAGCAAAGCCTGTATAAAAACGGGCCACATTAAGCCACCCATTTTACAATGTAAAAGCCGGCAGTACTTACCAATGCGGTAAGCAGCGCACCCCATGCCATATCAATAAATACAATGGGTAAGGGCCAGTTTTTAAGCGTGGCCAGGTTAGTAAGATCGTAAGTGGCATAGGTAAAAAAACCAAAAAGTGCACCCAGCAAAACAGCCTTGCCCAAACTGTTTTTTTCAACAGCAGGCATAATGGCAAAAATAAAAATACCGATGATGAAAAGCAGATAAAAAATAATAGCAGCCTTCCAGTTTACGGTATCGCTTAAAAAACTGCCGAGGTATTTGCGGTACAAATTTTTGGCAATAAGGCCCAGCCATAACATATCAATGGCAAAAAATACCAGCGTAGTAAGCAGGTAACTGATGGCAAGTTTGTAAAATGACATGGCGTTGTTTTTAATCAATATCTAAATTAACCATTACCGGGCGTAAATGTTTAAAATAATGAACGCTATAAACCAATAATCCAAGAAAAATTACCTTATTGTTTTTCCAAAAGGCATCAACGAAATTTCTATAAGCTTAAAATGCTGGCGTGCAAAGGGAATACCAATTATAGTTATATAAAGTAAAAGGCCAAAGAAAATATGCACCAATGCAGTGTATAATCCACCAGATAAAAGCCAAACAATATTAAACAGTGTAGACAGGCAGCCCGAATTTTTAGAATCACTCACTACTTCTTTACCAAAAGGCCATAATACCAACCCTGCCAGTTTAAAACACTGCAGTCCCCAGGGTATGCCCAGCACGGTAATACATAATATGATGCCGCTAAAAAAATATCCCATGGCAGCAAAAAAGCCGCCGAAGATGAGCCAGATGATATTGCCGGGAAGATTCAATTGTTGTTGATTAAGATTGGGTTTATTTATTGGTATGAAGATAGATATAAATTCTGGTAGGCCATTGGCAGGCGCAAATGTTTAAAATAATGGCTGCCAAAAAAAGGTCGCCGACGATAAGCCAGATAAGATTGCCAGAGAGGGTCAATAATTTTTTTATTAATTTTACAACAATAAGTTTTTCCGGTTGATCTTCTGTACCCGCTTTGCTTCACACTTTTAAACGGTTTTTACTGATGAAATGGACCAACTACAGCTTACTGCTATTATTTATTTTTTTCACCAGCAATATTAATGCACAAGAAAACACTACGGTAGAGAAGATCAAAAACCGGGGGTTTGATCCAGCTACTTTGTTATGGTATAATACAGCTGCAAAAAAATGGGACGAAGCCCTGCCGGTTGGCAATGGCCGCCTTGGTGCCATGGTCTTTGGAAAGAACGGCGAAGAACGTATTCAGTTAAATGAAGAAACCTATTGGTCCGGAGGCCCTTACTCTACAGTTGTGAAAGACGGATATAAAGTGCTGCCGGAAATCCAAAAGCTGGTATTCGAAGAAAAATATTTAGCTGCACATAATTTATTCGGCCGAAATTTAATGGGCTACCCGGTAGAACAACAGAAATATCAAAGCCTTGCCAATCTTCATTTATTTTTTAAAAACCAAGATAGTGTTACTGATTACAAACGATGGCTTCACCTTGAAACAGGAATAGCGGGAGTCAGTTATCAATCGAACGGAATAAATTTTCAGCGGGAAGTTTTTGCTTCGGCCCCCGATCAGGTAATAGTTGTTCGCATTACGGCTGATAAGCCAAACAGTATTTCTTTTACCGCCAACCTGCGGGGTGAAAGAAATCAAACGCATTCCAATTATGCAACTGATTATTTTAAAATGGATCCTTATGGTTCTGATGGTTTGATCCTCACCGGCAAATCGGCCGACTATATGGGCGTAGCAGGAAAGTTAAGATATGAAGCAAGAATAAAAGCGGTACCGGATGGTGGCTCCATGAAAACAGATGATGTTAACCTGATTATTGAAAATGCAAATTCGGTAACACTCTATTTTGCCGCTGCTACCAATTTTGTGAATTATAAAAATGTAAGTGCAGATCAACATCAAAGAGTAACCGATTATTTCAAGGCCATTGAAAATAAAACATTCAATACTATTGTTACAGCTGCAGTAACTGATTATAAAAAATATTTTGACCGTGTTTCGCTGCAATTAGCCAATACCGCCAATTCTTTTTTACCGACGCCCGAACGGGTTAAAAAAATTCAAACAGAACCCGATCCTTCCATGGCAGCATTGAGTTATCAGTTTGGCAGGTACCTGATGATCGGTTCTTCAAGACCCGGTACGCAGCCCGCCAACCTGCAGGGTATCTGGAATGAAAATATGAATCCATCCTGGGATTCTAAATATACCACCAACATCAATACAGAAATGAATTACTGGCCGGTGGAGAGCGGAAATCTTTCTGAATTTGCCGAGCCATTGGTAACCATGATAAAAGAATTAACCGATCAGGGCGCACAGGTAGCCCGTGAACATTATGGCGCCAGGGGATGGGTATTTCATCAAAATACAGATTTATGGCGGGTAGCAGCGCCAATGGATGGCCCTACCTGGGGAACTTTCACCGTTGGTGGTGCCTGGCTGTGCACACATATTTGGGAGCATTATCAATACACGATGGATAAAGATTTTTTGAAAGAAACCTATCCATTAATCGAAGGCTCTGTACAGTTCTTTATGGATTTTTTAATACCGCACCCCAATGGAATATGGCTGGTGACCAACCCGTCCACATCACCCGAAAATTTTCCGGATGGCGGTGGCAATAAACCCTATTTTGACGAAGTAACCGCAGGCTTCAGGGAAGGCACAACCATCTGCGCCGGCTCATCAATTGATATGCAGATTTTGTACGACCTCTTTGGTTATTATATTGAAGCCGCAAAAGTTTTAAGAAAAGCCGATGCCTTTGTTCAGCAGGTAAAACTTGCCCGGGAAAAATTAGTGCCTCCGCAAATTGGCAAAGATGGCTCCTTACAGGAATGGGCCGATGACTGGAAATCGCTTGAAAAAAATCACCGCCACTTTTCACATATGTATGGGTTATACCCCGGCAAAGTACTCTACGAAAAAAGAACACCGGCGTTGATTGAAGCGTATAAAAAAGTGCTGGAGGAAAGAGGAGATGCTTCCACCGGGTTTTCAAGAGCATGGAAGATGGCTTTATGGGCAAGGCTGGGAGATGGCAACCGCTCCAATAAAATTTATAAAGGATATTTACAGGAGCAGAGTTGTACTTCCTTATTTGCTTTATGCGGCAGGTCGCTTCAGGTTGATGGCAGCTTTGGTGTTACCGCAGCCGTTACCGAAATGCTGATGCAATCGCATGATGGGTTTATTAAAATGTTGCCTGCATTACCCGATGAATGGAGCGAAGGAACCTTCAATGGCCTTTGTGCCAGAGGTGGTTTTGAACTGGACTTTACCTGGAAAAATAAAACAGTTACCCAGTTGAAAATTGTATCAAAAGCAGGTGAGGTTTGCAGGCTTGAATGGAAAGCAGGCATGAAGATCAGCAGCAATGGCAAGCAGATTAGCTTTAAAAAGCAACCTGATGGCATTATTGAATTTAGTACAATCAAAGATGCTGTTTACCTTGTACAATAATTATTACTAACATTTAAAATAAACGCTGCAATATGAATCGTAAACTTTCATTCGGCCTCATTTTTATCCTCGTTGTTTTTAGCTTCAGCAACAGTTCTGCTCAAACAAAAAAACTAACCCTGGAAGATATCTATTCCAATAATCTATACCGGGCAAAAGGTTTTGGGCCAGTCAGGTGGATGAAAGACAACAAGGGCTATTCTACTTTAGAGAATAATGCCGCAACCAAAGGAAATGATATTGTAGTGTATGATGCGGAAAGCGGAGCAAGAAAAGTTTTGGTAAGTGCCAAGCAACTGATTCCTTCGGGAGCAACTAATCCTTTATCTATTGCTAACTATATATGGAGCGATGATAACAGCAAACTATTAATTTTTACTAATACCCGTAAAGTGTGGCGCCAAAATTCAAGAGGCGATTATTGGGTGCTTAATCTTACCAATGGCAAGTTAACGCAATTGGGTAAAGGGCTCGAAGAAGCAACACTCATGTTTGCTAAATTTTCGCCCGATGGAGGAAGAGTGGCCTATGTAAGCGAGTTGAATATTTATGCAGAAGATATTGCAACTGCTGTAATAACAAAACTCACAAAAGATGGAGGCGACAATATTATTAACGGAACTTTTGATTGGGTGTATGAAGAAGAACTTGGCAACCTGGATGGATTTCGCTGGAGCCCCGATGGAAAAAATATTGCTTACTGGCAATCGGATACAAAAGGAGTCGGTACTTTTTACATGATCAACAATGTAGATTCCAATTATTCAAAACCAATTCCATTGCCTTATCCAAAAGTAGGTACAGCCAATTCAGCCGTTAAAGTAGGTGTCATCTCCGCCATCGGCGGAAAAACAAAATGGTTTGCTGTACCCGGCGATCCACGCAATAATTATTTAGCCAGAATGGATTATATACCCGGCTCCGATGAAGTGATGATACAGCAACTGAACCGTTTGCAAAACACCAACACCGTTTGGGTAGGTAATACCAAAACCATGGCACTTAAAAATATTCTGACTGATAAAGACGAAGCCTTTTTAGATATACATGATAATATTGAGTGGCTGGATAATACAAAATCATTTACCTGGACCAGCGAAAAAGATGGCTGGATGCATTTATATAAAGTTTCACGTGATGGAAAAGACATGAAGCTCATCACTAAGGGGAATTTTGATGTGGTAAATATCAACTGCATTGATCCTGCCGGTGGCTTTGTGTATTATATCGCATCGCCCGATAATTTTACACAACGTTATTTGTATCGCAGCAGGTTGGATGGAAGCGGAGAAGCAGAAAGAGTATCACCTGCAGACATGGCGGGTCAGCATAGTTACCAGATCTCTGCCAATGCGAAATATGCCATCCACAGTTTTGAGAATGCATCAACGCCAAGGCGCATCTCATTGATCAATCTTAATACACATAAAGAAATTAAACTGCTGGAAGACAACGCCGCATTAAAAGCAAAAATGAATGAACTGGGGCTGCGTAACAAAGAATTTTTTAAAGTAGATATTGGCGATGTAGTGCTTGATGCATGGATCATCAAACCAAAAGATTTTGATCCGCAGAAAAAATATCCCGTCATCTTTCATGTGTATGGCGAACCGGCAGGTTCTACCGTACAGGATAACTGGGGCAACGGCGATAATTTCTGGCACCAGTACCTGGCCAATGAATTGAGTTGTATGGTGATTAGTGTTGACCCCCGCGGTACCAGAGTACCAAGAGGAAGAGACTTTAGAAAATGTATTTACCGGCAGATAGGATTACTGGCTGCCGATGACGAAGCGGCGGCTGCTAAAAAAATAATGAGCATGTATCCTTTTATCGATCCCGCTCATGTGGGCATCTGGGGATGGAGTGGTGGCGGTCAAATGTCATTGCACAGCATCTTCCGGCATGGCGATGTTTTTAAAACCGCTATTGCTGTTTCTTTTGTTTCGCTGCAAACCCTCTACGATAATATCTACCAGGAACGCTACATGGGTTTACCCAACGATAATATTGCAGGCTACAGAGATGGTTCTCCATTAACTCACGCAGGTAAACTGGAAGGCAATCTCATGATTATTCATGGCACGGGTGATGATAATGTGCATTACCAGAATTTTGAAATGCTGGTAAATGAACTCATCAAAAACAACAAATTGTTTACCATGTTATCTTATCCTATGCGTGACCATAGCATCAGGCAGGGAGAAAATACAACCCTGCATATGCGGAGAAGTATGGAAAAATTCTGGAAGGATAATTTGTAATTAACCACAGAGATCACAATGTATTGTCATCAAAATAAAAACCTGTTGTTCAATTCGCTATAAGTTTTGTGTTTAAGAGTAGAATTCCAAATGTACAAGTCACAGTAGTACAACTGATTAACATAGCTGCTTCCGACAAACGGGGTGTAATCGTTTGTCGGGCTCCTTTTTTGTTTCTTTTTTGGAGAAGCAAAAAAGAAAAAAAGAAAAATCATTAGCTAAGAGTTAAAAAACAGCCATATAATTTATACGTTCTAACTAATAAATAATATAACAATTATTTGTACCTTAACAGTGATTACTAAACAAAACATATGTCAACATATCCCAGCATATTCAACGATGTCATCGGCCCGGTAATGCGTGGCCCATCCAGCTCACACTGCGCAGCCTCCTTACGCATTGCCCGCCTGTGCCGCAACCTGATGGATGAAAACATCAAAGACATTCTGATAGAATTTGACCCCAACGGTTCTTTGGCAACAACACATAAAAGTCAGGGATCGGATATGGGATTGTTTGGCGGTTTCCTTGGCTGGGAAGCCCATGATGAACGTTTACCCCAATCAGAAAAGCACATGGTAACCGCCGGCATCAACTATACCATAAATATTGTTGATATTGGTAACGGCCATCCCAACCTGTATAAAATAACATTACACAATAGTAAAGAAACAAGAAAGCTCACCGCCATCTCAACCGGCGGCGGCATGATAGAAGTAATTGCCATTGATGATGTACAGGTCTCCATGGCAGGAGATTATTTTGAAACATTAATTTATTGTGATCAACCGGAAAACATCATAGCGTTTTTAAAAGCCTCCATAACTTTCGATGATATCAAATTTCATACAGGCGACATCTCTTTTATTGAGATTAAATCGCAGGCTTTTTTAGACGCAGGTATTTATAAAGAGCTGCTGGCCATGGAAGGCGTTTTGTTCATCAAACAATTGCAGCCTGTTTTACCGGTAATGGCCCGTAAAAATTTACAGGTGCCGTTTATTACCTGCAACCAGATGATGGAATACAATGCAGGTAAAAATAAAGCGCTTTGGGAGCTGGCTGTTGATTACGAAATGGCAAGAGGAAATATTGCTGCCGCAGAAGTTTTTGAAAAAATGCGGAGCATTGTACATATCATGGGTAATGCCATACAGCTGGGTTTAAAAGGCACACATTATGCCGACCGCATATTAGGAAGCCAGTCTTTACAATTTAAAGAAAACTGGGAAGCCGATAAATTGGTTGGCGGCGAAACCAATAACCGCATCATCATGTATGTAAGTGCCATGATGGAAGTTAAAAGCTCCATGGGTGTTATTGTGGCAGCGCCTACAGCCGGCAGTTGCGGAGCCTTGCCGGGCGCTTTATTTGGCACGGCACACGCCTTGCAATTGCACGAAGATGAATTGGTGAAAGCCATGTTATCTGCAGGGTTGATTGGTGTGTTCATTGCAGCCCATGCCACATTTGCTGCAGAAGTTGGAGGCTGTATGGCCGAGACCGGATCGGGTGGAGGTATGGCGGCGGCAGCCATTGTAGAAATGAAAGGCGGAACATTACAACAATGCATTGCAGCTTCTTCGCTGGCATTACAGAATTCATTAGGCATTATTTGCGATCCCATTGGTAACCGGGTAGAAGCCCCTTGTTTGGGAAGAAACGTAATGGCGGCAACCAATGCCGTATCCTGCGCCAATATGGCCCTGTCGAATTACGAACAACTGATCCCTTTGGATGAAGTGATAGAGACCATGAAAGCGGTTGGTGATCAGATTCATCATACCCTGCGTTGCACCAACCTGGGCGGTCTCTCGATTACCAATGCCGCAAAAAAAATTGAAGCTATGCTGGAAGAAGTACCTGGCAAATTCTTTAAAAGCTGCTGATGGGTTTTTGATGGGCCGGGATAAATGTAAAACAGGGGTCCCACCGACGGGAAGACAAATCGTTTAAAAAAAATAACGCCCATATTCGTAATACAAAAAACTAAAACTCATGACTACTTACGCTATCATTGCTCAAATTATTGTTGCTCTGTCAATAGGTTACGTTTGGATTTTCCGCTTTAATAATATTGAGAAAGAATTTACTCAATACGGTTTGAGTGATCTGACCCGTAGCCTGGTAGGAACTGCTAAAATTGCTTTGTCAACATTGCTGATTGCAGGTATCTGGTATTCCGGCCTGGTACTTATTCCAGCATTATTGATTGCATTACTTATGCTTGCTGCACAATATTTTCACTTTAAAGCGGGCAATCCCTGGAAAAAGCATATGCCTTCCCTGTTGCTGCTGTTACTATGCCTTTTCATTTCGGCAATATCCCTGAACTTAATTTAATATAGTAATGAATTTACTCGATCTGCTGATTCTGATTTCCAGTCTGTCTTTTATGGGTTATGGCTTCGCCTATTTCATGTCACCAAAAATGAAAACTGAATTTAAGCGCTTTGGACTGGAGAAGGCGGGTGCCCTTACAGCCGTTTTAGAAATATTGGGGGCTGCGGGTTTGCTCACAGGACTGAAATTTAATATTATTTTATTGATTTCTGCAGGCGGGTTGGCAATATTGATGTTTTTAGGTGTGCTGGTCAGAATAAAAGTTAAAGACAGCCTTTGGCAATCATTGCCTGCGTTGTTTTATTTGCTGTTGAATTCATCTATATTTTACATGTCATTGCCAAATGTCTTGTCCTGAAATAGGTTTACACAAATTAAGTGTAAAATGGAACAACTAAACGGATTTGCCCGGTTCAGTGCCTGGATTTTAACGGTTGTTTCTTATCGGTATATACTGCAATCAGGTGTGTCCTCAGCAGGTAGGCAGATATACCCTCAGTTCCCGAAAGGGTAAAGCTGATGGCACCCGAAACCTGTTTGGGCATATGACAGTCGATGCAGTTGTCTTTAAGGGATGTACCGGGCGCCGGTGTGGTGGTACAAAAATTATTGCCGGCCTCCGAATGGCAGGCCATGCATTTATTAGAATAATAGGACGGCGATTTTGCTGATGGCTGATGCGGATTGTGGCAGCTGGTGCAGGTCATACTGTTGCTTTGCAGGAAGCAAGCACTCTGTTTTAGTAAATTATACTGGTTACCATGTACATCAAAATTTCTTACGCTGTCCGGCTGTGTGGACGGTAAAAAATAATCGGCCAGCATATCCCCCGGCCTGAAAATAAATCTCGACTTCAGTTTTCGTCTGTCATTGCCCGCATGGCACACGGCACACTGGTCAAGCTGCTGCTGCCGGTTAAGACTGCTTTGCTGTACGATGTATTTTCCTTTACCGGTACCGGAGTTTTCGAGCTGATAAGCTATATGCTGTGCCGCCGGGCCATGGCAACGCTGGCAGTCGATGCCGTAAACCAGCGAACCCTGTTCCATCTGTTCGTTAACTTCGGCTCCCGAAAAATAACTCCCGCTGCTGTTCTCTTTATTTTTTATGTAGGAACTGTGGCATTCAAAACAGTCCCGCCCGATGAGCCGGCTAAAGTCGGGCGCCGTGGGCGGGTACCCCGTACTGGTACCCCAGCCGGCGGCCGTATAATAAGATACCGGTAGTTCATAGGCAATATCATCCTGCCAGTATAGCGCTGTTTGGGCATGGGTGATGCCGAACACAATATCAAAACGCCGGGCCAGTACCGGCTGCCCGTTTTTATACAGCACCTGAAAATACCCGCTGTCTCTTTTTTCCATCAGTATACGGGTGCTGCTGTCATAGGTAAAATGGTTGTTGCCGGAATTAAAATTTCCCTGCAGTTTCCCGGGAGTCACTTTTGCCGATGCAGCAAAGTGTGCTGTAAGCAGGGCCGAATCATAGATGGCCTGGTGGCATTGCCGGCAGGTTTGTGACGGGGCAAAGGCACTGCCTCTCGGGTCGGGCACAGGCCGGTTTTGTAAGCAGCGGGATAAAAAAAAGATCATCACAAAAAGTACGGCGGCAATGGCGTATAATTTTTTGTTTTTTTTCATGATGAAAATTAATTTTTTGTGTAAGCGGTCCCCCCGTTTCAGGACGTGAAAATATCAGTACCGGAATTACACATACAGGTTACCGTTCAAACATTCATATCCGGATTCTCAATACCAAAGCTCAGCGAATCTTCCTTATGTGGTTTGGGAGCCTTGATGTTGTAGTCGTGAACATGTTTGATGCGCTGCAGGGTATCCACACAATTATCAACCAGCTCTTTTGCCGTACGTTGTATGTACTCACTTTTTTTAAATTGCAAAACATTCTTGTCCATGTCTTCGGCGGTCCAGCCACGGCTCCAGCCCAGGAAACTGAATGGGGGAAATGTAAAACCCAGGTCGGTAAAAAATACCATCATCTGCCCGGCCACTTGTTGTATATTATCCTGTCCGCCGGTGATGATGAACGAAGCCACTTTATCTTTTACCAGCACTTTGTCTTTAAGGGTAATCTGGTTTTGCACGCAGTTGAGCCTTTCTGCCATCTTAAAATACAGCGAGGATGCATTGCCCCAACGGATGGGCGTAGCCACTAAAATAATATCAGCCCAGAGTATCATATCCCGATATACTTGCGTCATTCCATCTTTTGGTTCCATTTCGGTAATGCTGCAGGGCCAGGTGCAGGCATTCATGTGCTGACTGTAATAACCTTCGCAGGCACGGAAACCCTGCTCCCGCAGTTTGAGTATTTTGGTGGCAGCGCCATGCTTTGTTTTGGCATAGTCCAATGCCATTTCAAGCGCCGCTTCGCTGGTGCTGTAACGTGGTAAATCATCATTCATATTGGTGCAGCTGATGCCTAATATGTTTTTTGATGTGGGCGAGGTTTCGTATTTCAGTTTTATCAGGTCTTCAATAATGCTGAGGTCATGCAGTTCACGGTGGGCTTTTGTAATGGGCTGTGTGCTTAATAAAATATCGTCACTTTCAATTTTTACTTCATAAACCGCCTGCTGATCTTTATAGCCCGGAGGCGCCGAGCCGGTTTTTATATTATACTCCCAGCCATGCCAGGGGCAGCTTACATACAGGCCATCGTATTTTTTTTCAACAGCGCCCATACCCAGCGGCCCCGCTTTGTGCAGGCAGGCATTGCCAATGGCGCTTATTTCGCCATCCATATGAAACAACGCTACTTTATGCACGCCACATTCCACAATTTTCTGACTGCCGGGCGGCAGATCAGTAACCTGACAAACTTTGATAAATTCCATAGCCGTGGTTTGGTTGAATCCTTAAGTTCTGAAAAAAAGCGCAGGGGAAGAAATGTTTTTTGTAATTGTTTGCTGACTGTATTCCAGATGACCAATAACAGCAACGCATGTATAAGATTAACTGAGCCTTATTTTTTGTAAGAAAAACAACCCAGCCAGCGATACCAGGCACATGCTTAAAAAAGCAACATGATAACCGTTTGATGCAGCAATCATACCTGCACTGTACACAACCCAGCTTTCGCAGCCGTTGGTAGCCGCCATATAGGTACTGAATTGTGTAGCACCAATTTCCCGATCTGTTATATCCATAAACAAAGCATAAGAGGCAGCGGTAAACATGCCTGTAAAAAAATACATGCCGCTGTATAAACCCATCCAGCCATAACCGGGCAGGGGCGTTTTTGAAATACCCAAAAACGCAATAACAGCAATCATCAACACAAAGCCTGCTAAAAAAATACCTACCGATTTTTTACGGCTCAGTCTGTCGGACAGTAAACCACCAACCAGCCCGCCCACCAACATAGAAACCACAACAGGTATGGCAAAGAAAAAACCAATGCGTTGTTGCGGTATCTGCATATCGGCAAAAAAAGGACCTGCAAAAGCGCCGGCCGCTTCAAACGCCGCTGCGGCGGTAAGTGCAAAACCAATACCATACCAGGTACGTTTGGCTGCAAATGCTTTGGCAAAGTTTTGGCGGAAATGCTGTACCCTTTTTTTCGCTGCCGGCAGGGCTGCGGGCTCTTTAATAAATGGCAACAGTAACATGGTGGCCATAATGGCCAGTATCATAAGGCCGATGGTAAGTGGTAAACCCCAATCGGCAGTAAACATCAATACGCCGCCACCAAACAAACTGCGGGCAAGCAGCATACCCGCCTGCATGTATCCGTTAAGCAATCCTTTTTCTTTAACGGCAACTACGTTTATTACCAGTGCATCTACCGATACATCCTGTGTGGCTGCACAAAGTGAATGTATAAACAGCAACACAGCCCAGGTTAATATATTGCCGGCCAGTGGTATAAACAGCAGCGGTACCAAACTCAGGCACATGCACAATTGCGACAGGCCTATCCAGCTGGTAAACCCAAACCTTGGGGTGCGGAGTACATCAATAAGCGGCGCCCATAAAAATTTAAACACCCAGGGTAATGTTAGTATAGCCGTAAAGCTGCCTATTACCGCCGTACCGGCGCCCTGCTCTCGTAATAAAGTGGGCATGGCCCACCAGATAAAACCAATGGGTATGCCCTCGGCAAAATAAAATGCAAAGGCGATGAGGTTGCGGCCGGGTTTATGAGCTAACAGGTTCAAATAGCAACTATTTGTTTAACGGATACTAATATATTGTTTTTATGGGGGTTTTGGTGAGGGGAGGCAGACGCTGATGTGCTGTTTGTAGAAAACTAACAGATGACGGCAATGGGGAGAGGTGGCTGGTTAGCAGGGTGGCTAAAATTTAATGATGGAATTAGTAAGACGCTGATACGCCGTTGATTGAAAACCAGACGGCGGCAAGCGGGCTGCATAGGGCTGCGCAGGTTAAATTTAAAAACGGATAAGTTGTGGACGCTGATACGCCGTTGATTGAAAACCGTAAGTGTTCGGAAGATTGCAAACTACTTTTAATAATCCCGAAGGGATGCTATTATTATAGCCCAGTATTAAAT
>JBBKXU010000404.1:0-17694 GCA_037969645.1 Ferruginibacter sp.
GAAACAATTTTTTCGTTTCTTTAATAGGTGATGAATGTAAACTTGCCAATCAAAATATCGACCCTGATTTTAATTTCAATTGTATTGGGTAAGCATGGTTTTTCGCAGGTGGCCAATAATAGAGTAATACCGCTAGGCACACAAGAATGCGTTATCAAATATCATCGCCAGACTAATGCCGTTGCTACATTTATTGCCCTGCACGAAGATGAAAACACATGCGTACAGGCTTACGCTGCTTTGCCCGACAGCATAAATTTTAATCTGCTTGAGCTGCACCAAAACAACAAGCGCCTGTTAACTTATACCTTGGATAAACAGCAATACCGATTCGACCCGAACCGGATATTTTCCCTTACAGGGATATTTATGACACTAAGAGAAAACAACCGCAGCCTGCCCGCCGGGTTGCCCAACGCCATAACCGCGTTTGCAGATAGTTTAACAAGTATTATTTTTAGTGATACCGGCCGGCATGCTGTAATAGCAATCCATAATAATACCGAGGGCAACTATTCCATCCGCACTTATATAAATGCTGCAGCAACCGAATTACTGCATATATCTGCCACCCAAGACAGCGATGATTTCTTTATTGTAACCGACAGTACCGACTATGCATTCCTTAAAGCGCTGGATGAAAATGTAGTGTTGCAAGGCTACGGTGCCGAAGATGATGGCTCCCTTTCGTTGTACTGTAAGCTGAACGATATATCGTATATTAATATTGAGGCACAGCACGGGCATATGCAAAAGCAACGGCAGATGATGATGGTTGTTTATAGGATGCTGCTGGGGAAAGAATAAAACAAATCATTACATTTTTATATAAATTGCATTGTCGCTGGTTTGCCGATCAATTACACTTGTGTAAATTTAATTTGCATCTGCCACCGCGATAATGCTCATGTTTTCTGGTAAACCTTTTAAATTTTAACTGATTTATTTAAACACAGGAAGATGAAAATATTTTTTTTATTGCTCAGTTTTAGTTTTTGTGTCGCTGCCAATGCGCAAACATCTGATGAGCGTTTAAGTGCTTATGCAATTATTAATAAGGCAATTGATGCCATGGGAGGAGCAGACTATTTAAAAACTATAAATACCTTGTATACCGATACAAAAACTGAAATGGAGGGTAGGCAAGTGCACTGGATCGTTAAAGAAATGTTGCCAAACAAAGGATCTTTTCAGATAATGTACAACAACAGAATTGTTTACCAAGATTGGTTTGATGGAAAGAAAGGCTATACGATAGAAAATGGCAAAAAAAAGAAAACCGATAAGGATGATTTTAAAGACAAACTGTATAAAAGAAATATCTTCAATGAGCTGGACTATATAGATTCCAGTTTATGGAATATTGTATTGGTTGGAGAAGACCTTGTTGAGGAAGATAGCTGTTTCAAAATAAAGGCAACATTGATTAATGGCGCAGTTGAGTATTTGTATTTAAGTAAAAGCAGTCATCACATGCGTAAATCCGAAAGAGTTTCAAGTGAGGAGAAAGATAGATTCAGCGTCGGTATCTTCAGCAACTTTAAGCGTTTTGGAAAACTGACTTTTTATACTGAAATGAAATTTGGCGAAACTGGAAATCTTCAAATCGGCACCATTGAAAAATTATTGATAAATGAGTTGGTTGATGAAAGCGATTTTAAATAGGTTCGTGAATAATTAAAGGCGGTAAACAAACAACAGCTTAATACAACTTAAATTTAAACACAGCATGAATGCATTTAAATTAATACTAGTTGCAGCAAGTTTAATAGGGCAATTAACCCTGCACGCTCAAACTAATAGCACTAAAACAGATATTGAATTAATTTCCGAAACGCTGACGGATTATATTGAAGGCACAGCAAACGGCGAGCCCGAAAGATTAAGAAAGGCCTTTCATCCCGGGTTTAATTTATACACGGTTACAGACAAAGACAGTTTAAGAACCCGTTCGGGAGCCGAATATATTGCTAATGTAAAAGTTGGCGAAAAAGCTAACAGGATAGGGCGGATAATATCGATAGATTATGAAAAAGATGCGGCTACTGCAAAAGTTGAAATTGTGATTCCAAACTGGCGAGTTTTTACCGATTATTTTCTATTATTAAAATATGAAGGCTCGTGGAAGATTGTTCATAAAAGTTATACCTGGAGAGAATATCCAAAGAGTGAGCAGTAAAAATATAAAATTTATGACCACTAAATTAATTGGCTGTTTAATTTTTGCAGCGGTAGTTATTAATGCTTGTAGTAAAAATAACGATACAGCAACAACAACAATCGATGTTTCCAAACAATGGTCTATTGACAATTTTGGTGTTGTCATATCATCGCACGGCGATGGTCAATGGCAAGCGAAGACTTTTAATACACAGGAATTAAATTTATTCAGTAGTCTTGATACTGCCAATTTGAGTGGAACAACTACGCCAAGCGCTGTGCTGGAAATTCCTCCCGGTTACAATTCAACCTTTCCAAATCCGTTTATGTCAACCAATATACTCGCATTAAATTTCGCCAGTCCATTCTCGGGACAAATCGTTTTTAAATGCGTAGTTGTTGACAGTACCATGACCCCGCACTTTAAATTAGCTACAAGGCTCCATGTAACGGGTTCTTCAATTGCCGTTGGGTTTAATCCCACTGTTCCTGTAGGAAAATTCAGGTTTTACTATACTTTAAGCTCTCAATTGAACCCACATTTTTATAAAAGCTGGGGCAATATTCAAAAAACACCATAACAGATAAGTTACTGCTTTGTCTTATCCTGAAATAGGTTTACACGACATTTATTAAAATTTTACTTTTAAGACGAGTCTCCAAACGAGCAATGAGTAATGGCCTGGGACTCGCCGTCAATTCGGAACAAAAACTTGAATCTTTGCGACTTTGTAGCACGACGAGTCTTGCCTCCTTACTCACATTATCCGCAGCAGAGAATCGCCAGAGATTAAGACAATATAGTCGTTCATTTCTTTTGCAAGCTTTGCACTTTGCTCATTTAGTAATTTAGAAAGTAGGGATGCTGTAGCATTTGTAGTTTCCACCGCTCAATTTGGGGCTTTCCGATTAGCCAACTCCCTCAGTTTTATTGCATAAGGGGTAAGTTTTTCAGCCATAAACTCACAATACTGGGGAGCTATCTTAGGTTTCCGCTTTTTTTCAAGATTGCTGGCAAAGGTACTGGTATTCAAGGTTGCCATGGGATGCCTGATATTATCAATTTGACGATACAAAGGTTCAAAATATTGTTGGTGAGCCTCCTGACTATAAAGCCTGCTTACCTCCTTACCAGCAGCTGCTAAAACCGTCATGTACTTGTACAGGCGATCATTCATCTGTTCTAGTTCATCTACCATTTTCTTTACCTGAATAAAGTAATTACCCTCAATCGTTTTTGCCAAATTCTCCAGTTCAGCAACCATGGTTTCTATCCTTTCCGCTTCGCCGTTGAAGGAATTTTGAGCAGTTAGCACCATGTCGTTTGTTAGGTAAACGCCTATCTCATCATGGTCGTTTTTTGACGACAAAGCTTGTGCGGTTGCATTATTGGCTTGCAAGGAAAGAATCCACCTGTTGGTGCGCCTTGCCACTTCTGGCATGTTGGGAACACCCTTGCTCACATCCTTGAACCATAGCGAAATACTTCCTCCAAATCCATTATTCATGCAGCTACTGCCATCCTTGCAAGCAATGTATACGGTAACAGTTCCTCCACCGCCTGTGCTGTATGGGCCAATGTAAGCAATGGCATTATCCATAGGCATGCGGAAGCTTTCATAGTCCTTACGTCCGTACTTCAACCGGATGATATTGCCTTCCACCATCAGCTCATAATTATCCTTGTTGTTGTATTGCTTTAGTGTTGCATTTATGTAGGCAAGGTCTTCTGCAGGACTTTGAGCCATGGAAAAACCCAAGCCGCCAATTAAAAGAAGTGATATAAAGATTGTGCGCATAATGGATGTTTTTTTAAGCTGTTTCCTTTAAATTATTTCAAGTGTATTCCCATTTCCCTAGCCGGTATTTTTTCTATCATCCCAAACACAATGTCGATGGCCTTTTTCATGTCGGGCTGGGTCTTGTGTACAATGGCCATCAGCGCTGTAGCATCTTTTTTTGAAAAGTCACCGTTAGATTCAATCTCTCTCCCGATTTCTATGCTTAGGCTGTGCAGTTTCACAAATTCTTGCCTTAGTAGCACATATCCATTGGTAAGGTTGTGTAATTGCAGTTTCTGGGTAATGGTAATAGCAGTATCTGCCTGTTTCATCAATCCGGCTACTTTTACGGCAAGCTGCAACTGTCTTTTTCTTTCATCTGTCAATAATTTTTGCAGTTCAGACTGGTTGCCACTAGCTCTTAGTGCAGCAATGTAAAAATCATGGTCAATGCTTTCCCGCATTTCTACAAGGCCAAGGTTCATAAAAGCTAATCTATGCATTTCCAGGTCGGTAAGCAGGCCATTTTTTTCCGAGGTTTTCATGGTGGCCGTTGAAGTAGATTCTTTCCTCTCCTCCTCAGGCCATATAATATTGCGTGCAGTTATAATATCTCTGGCCATGTTCACCAGCCTTGTATTAAGGTCTTCCGACAGATTTTTCCACTTTTCGTCACTGTAACTCTCAAATGGTTCTTTAGGGCTAAGCAGGTCCATCAAATAGACCAATTTCGTACTGGCATCGCCTAGCTTTTGCTTCACCTCCAGCGATGGCAACACTTCTTTTGTGTAATTGATGCTCTTTGCCATTTCTGCTCTTTCAACCATCAGTTTCTTAGCAAGCTCAATGCTTTCCCGTAATTTCTTTAGCTCGTTGTTTGCCTTGGTAGTTATGTCTCGTTTCTGCCAAGGCACTAAGCTTGTGGAACTTAGCTTCATTATTGCTTTTTGCACAGCCGCCAGGGTCGTCATCTCTAATTTTATCTCTTCTAGAAAGGCACCGTCTACCTTAAGCATTGCGTTGCGGTCAAATAATTCTTTAACCATAACGCCAGAGTTGTCGGTGCCCGCTTTTGGCTTTGTGCTCGTCTGATTACCACCGTAGGTTAAATGATATTTATAAAACAGGTTACGTTCTACATTGTGGTACATGGTAAGATTTCCCTGTGCATCGTAGGGTAGGGTTATCGGTTTGCCATTGCGGCTGGCGAGGTGCCCGTGACTATCATATACTAAAGTATCTTGCCTGTCATATTCTTTTGGTAGGGTCGTATTTTCACGTTTTTCTACTACAATTAATTTAGGGCTTACAGCCAGGTAAGTATAGGTAGTTTTTGATGCAAGTTTACCTGCTTCATCATCGTCAAAGCTGGTACTGAGCACTATTCTCCCCTTTGAATCGTAAACATGGCTTGCAATAAGTTTTTTAGTTTTGAGTGACCGTTCTTCGGTAAAAAGACCGTTGCTGTTGTAGATAACGTTGGAGCCTGATTTGTATTTAGGGTAATAAATCTCCACTATTTCACCGTCCAAATTGCATTTAAATTCAACAATATCGTCAACAAACGCACCAGTTGACTTCATGGTAGCAAGATGCCCTTTTTCATTGTAGCTGTATGTGGTGCTTATACTCAAGGTTTTTTCTAAAGTCTGTTTTCCCGCCTTAAACTCTATTCTTACCTCACCAAATTCACGGGAGCTAACGTCTCCTATCATGTTATAATGGTTGAGTGTGTATTTAGTCCCTGGGTATGGGTTTAGTGGGGCCTTAGCCCAATCCAGTACATATTGGCCCCAGCTTGGCATGGCAATTGAATTGATTATAACAGTAGCGAATACAAACATCAGGTTTTTAGACTTCATTTTAATTCATTTTCAATTGTGTATATGTACTTGACCCGTTGCATAACAAGAAAGGCAGACCACAATATAATGAATAAATGAAAATATGTAAAGCGTGACTCATTGCTCTCCTTCAAAGGCGAGCAATGAGTGATGGCCCGGGACTCGCCGTTAATATGGAACGAAAACTTGAATCATTCCGACTTCGTAGCACGGCGAGCTTGCCTACCGGCAGGCAGGTCCTGCCAGCTAACTCACAATATCTTCAGCAGAGACTTGCCTGAGAAAAGTGTTTGACGAACTAATGCTGAGCCGTAGTAATTTATTGTAAATTTTGCTAGATTGCATTGCCGCAGTTATCTTACTCAGCAACGGCTCCCGCAGGTGACTTTGCGTCAATAAAACAGGAACCAAAGCTGGTTAAAACATTGTACAATGAAGAACATTCAACTGGCACTACTTTTTATTATTTGCATTACTAAAGGCTATGGACAAACATCCTATAGTTACGGACATTTGCTGGTAGAAATTACAAAACAAAAAAAGACTATTTCTGCTAAGGTGAAACTTGTGTTGGATTTTACAAATGAAGATTCTTCATGGGTGCGTGTGATTGAGAATGATATTAACAAATCCCTTCAGCAGGTCAAGCGGGTTAAAAAAGGAAAGTATATCGTTTCTGTAAAATTTATTCGAACCAGGGATGGCAGTTTATCTGATATTCGTTGTGAAAACGATCGGGGGTCGGTAATGTGTGAGGAAGTTTTACGTGTATTTAAAAAATCTCGAAAATGGGTTCCTGCTGCGCAACCCACCAATAAGATTCCGAACTAAGTAATTAGTATTGATGAGGATGGGTTGCGTACGATTGGGTTTGTCAAAATATGGGCTTTACAAGGTTGTCTTCGGCAGCAGTACTTCTCTGTCACAGCGGGATTTTAAGGGCGTAAAATTAAATTGAACGACAATATAAGTAAAACCCCGGCTGAGCACCATATTATGATTTTTATTAAATTGCATTTGGGCAGTTACACTTAGAGAACATTGCGGCATTTAACAAATAATACGACAGGTTAAAACCACTCCACATTTTATAACAATAAAACGACAGACTATGAAACGGATTTTCATTTTTATCCTAACTACAATTGCCTTGACCACATACGGACAAGACAAATACAATTATGTTCATTTTAATAAACTTACAGAAGTAATCGGGACTGATTACGTAATTGCAACGATTGAATATTGGGGAAAAATTGACGGTGTTAAAAGCAGGTACTTACTTTTTATTGACACCAAGACTGGACAAACAAATCAAGTAGACTTTCCTAACAAAGGCTACTTTGAAAAAATTGAGCAAGTAAAGATCGATGAGTTAGGTATCAATAAAATTATTGTAACTGCTCAAACTGTTGATTTAAACGGGAAAAAAGGCATTGATTGGAATGATCCAAAACAAATAATAATCTTATCATCCGACGGAAAAGAGAGAACACAACTGACTGACAGTAAATTGTTCGTTCGTACCTGGGTAGTTAATAAAAATACAGGAACTATTATTATAACTGGTCATTACGACACAAATAATAATGGTAAATACGACAAGACTGATAAGAACGAGATTGGAATTTACGACCTGCAGAGTTTGAAACTAATTAGCAAAATTTGACAGCAAGCTGACTGAGTAAATCGGGTTTGGCGCAAATGGGAGCGGATAAAACATTGGTTCACCCACCTTGATAAGCCCGCTGGTTAGAAGTTATTGTATTAAGACTTAAGACAGAAATTATAAAACTAAAAGCATGAATCCAAAAGTTGACTGGTTTTTTAATAAGAAAACAAAATGGCAAGAAGCATATTCGGAATTAAGAGCGCTTGTTCTTGACTGCGGCCTAACAGAAGAATTAAAATGGGGGTGCCCTTGTTACACCATTCAAAAATCTAACATTGTTTTAATACACGGCTTTAAGAACTACTGTGCTTTGTTATTTATGCAAGGAGCTTTACTGAAAGATGCAAAACGCATTTTAGTTCAACAAACAGAAAATGTTCAATCGGCAAGGCAGATCCGGTTCGCTAATGTTGAGGAGATATTGAAGAATAAAGCAGCTATTAAAGCATATATTAAAGAAGCCATCGCTATTGACAAAGCAGGTTTGAAAGTAGCACTTAAAAAGACCAAAGAATACAAAGTGCCCGTAGAGTTTCAACAAGTATTAAACGATATGCCGGAGCTAAAAACAGCTTTTCATGCACTTACACCAGGCAGGCAAAGAGGATACTTGCTTTACTTTTCATCAGCTAAACAATCCAAAACACGAGAAACCAGAATTGAAAAATATGTTGAGAAAATACTAAAGGGAAAAGGCTTAGACGATTAATTTGATCAAACAGTTGTTGAATTGATCAGATAAAGTACAAAAAAGTAATGACGCAGTATCCAAAAGCCGAAATGGAAATAAACTTAATTTCATTAAAAAAATATGCAACAGATCTTAATTACAGCTTGCTTAAGTATCATGTTACTTTCATGCACACAGCATGATACAAAACAAAAAGAAACAGAGCCTGAGATTAAAGAAATGGATACAACTAAAGAAAGCGCTTTAGCGAAAACTCCGGCCGTTGTATCATTAAAAACTAATGGGGTTGATTCTGCCGCCGCCTTAGAAATGCCATTGGTAGTAACTCCGTTGGCAGAGGCTGGAGACATTGGGCACGTTACCTTTACCCAAAAAACTAAGACTGTTTTCTATTATGATGCCAAGTTAAAAAAAGGCAAAATAAAACTTAATGGCATTGAGTATGCTATTAAGCTACAGTATCAAAATGGAACCTATAAATTGACAGGTGATAATGTTACCATTACTGCAGCGAACGGAAAATTTGAAGAGATGGAAAGTGATTGTAGCTATGGTAAATTCTTATTTGTTACCATTACACTTGGTACGCAAACGTTGAAGTTAGATAATGTAGGTGTACAGGATTGTTCAAGTATGGTTGAATAAATAAACGCTGACCAAATTTGGTTTGACCTTATAAAGGCTGAACGTTATCGGCATCGGGCTTTCGCAGTAAGTTGAGATACAAAAAATGATTTCCGCAGCAAGAACCCTGCTGAAACACCAAATTACTTTTTTATCAAATCTCCCAGACAACCATTTTACATAAACTCCCGTTTATTTATAAAACAACTGTTATGAAAAAATTTGTAAGCTTTATTTCTGTTGCGTCGTTACTGTTAATACTTGTAGAAGTTGGCTGCAGTAAAAGCAGCACTACGCCGCCTCCCACGCCAAATCCTTGTGCTGGAGTAACTATAACTGTTACAGGTACCACCACACCCACATCTACTCCCACTGCTACCAATGGAAGTATTATAGCGTCAGCATCAGGCAGTACGGGCCTTACATTTAGTTTAAACGGAGGAACGGCGCAGGCTTCTGGCACATTTACCGGCCTTGCAGCAGGCAGCTATACTGTTACAGCAAAAAATGCCAGCGGCTGTTCGGGCTCGCAAACATTTGCTGTAACATCCACTCCCTGTCCAACCATTACCGTTACGGCAACCATTACACAAACTACTACACCAACTGCTACAAACGGTGTTATTGCTGCCACTGCCGCTGGCAGCACGGGATTTACATATAGTTTAAACGGCGGCAGTTTTCAAGCTAGTGGTACTTTTTCGGGCCTTGCAGTTGGCAGCTATACCATAACCGCAAAAGATGTAAACGGTTGCTTAGGTTCTAATTCATTTACGGTAACGGCTGTATCTTGTCCCACAATTGCATTAACGGCTACGCCAACGAATGCAACGGGGCCAGCAGCCAGCAATGGCAGCATATCAGCCTCAGCCAGTGGCGGAGTAGCACCTTATACTTACAGTAAAGACGCAGGTGCCAATTTTCAGGCATCGGGCAGTTTTACCAACCTGGCGCCGGGTACATATGTCATGGTTGCTAAAGATGCCAACGGATGTTTGAGTACATCTGTTAATACAGTGGTAGGTGTAAGTTGCCCTACTATTACAGCAAACGCTACCACTTCAAGTACCATTAAATGCGAAACCAATACCGGCTCGGTTACTATTACAGCCGGCGGTAGCACCGGATTTATGTATAATTTAAATGGAGGTACATTCCAGTCATCTAATGTTTTTGGTTCGCTGGGTGCCGCTAATTATACTTTTAGTGCACGTGATGCAAATGGCTGTGTACAGGGCGGCAACGCAACAGTAAGCCAGGCTCCTGCAGGTGGTTTATTTTTATCGGTTAAATCGGTGTTGGCAGTTAATTGTGCCCTATCGGGTTGTCATATTGGACCATCACCTCAAAACGGATTGGATTTTACAGATGACTGTACTATTGTGGCTCAAGGACTCAGAATAAGAGAGCGTGCTGTAAATTCAAATCCTTCGCAAATGCCACCTACGGGCCCGGGTTTATCGGCTGCAGATAAACAAAAAATAGTTGATTGGGTAAATGCCGGCGGTAAACACAATAACTAAGAATTATAAAATATTATTTCAACTACGTTTTTGTAACATGTATAGGATAGAATGACTAGGTATGTGAAACCCATCACTTCGCTGGATAGTTTCCAAACTAGCAACGAGTAAACTTATGACTTGTCTTCTAAAATCGCTCAGCTTTTAGCAGCGTCTCTCCCGAGAAAAAACACTGCAAATTCCGCCGGCGGCGGAATTTGCTATTTACATCAACTCCATAAATGAATTATATTGCTGCTTGGCAGCGTCTAATGTATTCGCAAACCGAAAACCACCAGGACGCAATCTGGAATCACAAAATAATGAAACGTGAATTATAAAGACATCATCGAAGAAATATATCTGCAAGTTAAAAATGCTGATAATAAAGGCCAATTGGCGTCATACATTCCTGAATTAGCTAAGGTAGATGCAGAAAAATTTGGCGTACATATATCTACAATCAGTGGGTTAAATTTCGGGATAGGAGATTACACAGATAAATTTTCGATTCAGAGTATTGCAAAAGTGCTTTCACTAACCATGGCGTATGGTATTCTTGGTGAACGAATATGGGAAAGGCTTGGCGTGGAACCATCGGGAACTGCATTTAATTCTCTTGTTCAACTTGAAGCAGATAACGGTATCCCCAGAAATCCATTTATTAATGCCGGCGCACTCGTAATTGCAGATATACTGCTTAGCAATTTACAAAATCCAAAAGAAACGTTTTTGGCTTTTGTAAGAAATGTGTCGAACAATGAAGCGTTAAATTATTCAACCACCATAGCTGCGTCTGAAAAAAAAGCCGGATTTCGGAATATAGCCTTATGCAATTTTATTAAATCATTTGGCAATATTCAAAATGATCCTTCAGCTGTACTTGATTTTTATTTTGACCTTTGCTCACTGGAAATGAATTGTCAGGAGCTTTCAACAGTATTTCTGTTTTTAGCAAACAATGGTTGTAAAATATCTGATGGTAAACAGATTGTAACAAAAAGTCAATCTAAAAGAATTAATGCATTGATGCAAACTTGCGGCTTTTACGACGAATCGGGTGAATTCGCTTTTAAAGTGGGACTACCCGGAAAGAGTGGCGTTGGAGGAGGGATTATAGCGGTGCATCCCAATCAATATGCAATCGCTGTCTGGAGTCCTGGATTAAATGAAAAAGGGAATTCGTATAAAGGCATGATATTTCTGGAAGCGTTTACAACAAAATCTCAGTTATCAATCTTTTAAAGAATAACCCTCAGTACGGTGGTTAATTTATTTACCTGCCGTAGCATGACAATTAAATAACACAGGTTTTAACAAGCCCGGATTCATTAAGTTTTTCTTGAAAGTTATCTGCAACCTGTGAATGATGTAACTATTTCTTTTTATTTTGTAACAGCTTTCATGGTTTATCCGCTCAACTTCGTTATATTATACTATGGCTCTTTTACCCTTCTACAAATGAAATTTAAGAGCGTGAATTATTGAAGCATTTTTTAATTTAAACCCATGCTATCATGCAACAACGATATATAAAAGACAAGCCCTTTAACGGTGAGAACGACAAGAAAAATGAAGCTGATGCTTCAAAGTATGTGGATAATAGCAGCCCGTCGGCCTTTCCTGGAAAAAAAAATCCAACCGGTGCCACTGATCAGTTGGCCAGCGAAAATTCTGGCAGCAATAAAATAATGAATGATATCTTTGGAGCACTTAATTATTAAACTTAAAATAAAAAAAATATGACGATTCAGTTTAACACCGATAAAAATTTAACCCTGCATGAAGAGTTCAGAAATACATTGCAAGACCAACTCAAAGAAGAATTAAACAGGTTTAGTGAAAATATCAGCAGGTTGGAAATTCATTTCTCTGATCAAAATGGTGTAAAAGAAGGGCGGCATGATAAAAAATGTTTGATAGAAGCCCGTATTGAAGGAAGACAACCTATTGCAGTTACTGCAGTTGCAGCTAACTATGAACTGGCCATTGATGGAGCTACTGATAAACTTAAATCATCGCTGGAAACTATTTTCGGACAGATGAGTAATCATTAGAAGCCAACGATTACGTGAATATTCACCAACTTTTGATTTGCTGAAAATATTAACAGAAAAAAATGAACAAATTAGTAAGGGGGCTTATTGCGGGTTATGGAGCTAAAAAATTAGGTGGAGGTTGTTTGGGCACAGTTGTGGTTTTCATTATCATTTGGGTTGCACTTGGGCAGTGTAGTTAACTCTTTACTTGCTACAACAGAAACAGGAGTCCCATCTACTAAATTGTTTTTTGAAATTCGATACCAGATCCAATTAAAACAGTTATTCTTTACTACAAATACGGCATAATGCAGCAGGTAAGTTTTTTTAAAATTTATACCTGCTGCATTTTTAATTCCCATATAAAAAATTATTTGCAATCCGGCAGTGGGGCAAAATACCTTTCCGCACAGACTGGAACATAAAATCGATCTTGCCGGCCTTATCAAAGCGCCAGGTTTCCTGCAAGCTTATGGAATCCACTTTTCCATCCATTCCTTTAAAAGAGCTGCGGTAAGCCTGCATGCCTTTCATCAGCGTATCAGCTTGCCCCATCATAACAGTACCGTCAGCTGAAGCAAAAGTTAAACTATCGGCAAAATGACCGCGGTCGGTAGAAAGGTCTCCAGTTTTCCACGACTTCCATAATTCTAGAATGGTTTCGGTATTAGTTGCCGAATCCATTACATAAGATGCCGAATAGGCCGGAGTAAACCCGTGCATAACGGCGGGTACATTGGGTTTGGCATCCGCTCGGGGTTTGTTTTCGTTATTGCAAGCTAGGTGCGATACTGCAAAAACGACTGTAAGAATCTGTATCATGTGATTTTTTTTAAAGTGAGCGTTAATGAATTAGGCACGGCAGCGTTTACAAAGGGAGAGAAGTATCGGGTAAGAGAAAAACTTTATGCGCCAAGTCATAATTAATTGCTACTTTTTTTGAACGAATACAGCTGTAGTATAATTTATTCAGTTATTTGGCAGCCAAACTGTAGCTATTTGAAAAATGATTTAAATTGCTTGTTCACATTATGCTCAACAATCAAATTACGAATGGATAGCGAAAAAATAACAAGCCTGCAAAAACGTACAGATTATATATCCTGGGACGAATACTTTATGGGCGTGGCGTTGCTGTCGGCCAAGCGCAGTAAAGACCCCAGCACACAGGTTGGCGCCTGCATTGTAAACGAAAAGAATAAGATAGTAGGAGCAGGGTACAATGGTTTACCACATGGCTGCGATGATGATGAATTTCCGTGGAATAAACAGGGCGATTTTTTAGATACCAAATATCCCTATGTATGCCACGCCGAACTGAATGCAATCCTTAATAATATTGGTATGGAGCTGAAGGGTTGTAAGATATACACAGCCTTGTTTCCCTGCAATGAATGTACAAAAGCCATTATACAGGCGGGAATTACAGAAGTAATTTATCTCTCCGATAAATACAAAGGAACCGAAACAGCCAGAGCTTCTAAATTAATGCTAGACAAGGCAATGGTGAAATACCGGAAAGTAGTATCAGCTAATGGCAAGTTGATTCTTTCATTTGATGAAGCAGATGTATAAAATATAAAGAACGGACCCCTTAGGCCTCGTCTTGAAACAGGTTGACAGCAAAATCAACGAAGCAGGTATCTTAAAAATACCGCCATTTTTTATTTAACAAAAATATCCGTTGCTCCTGCATTATTGGTACCATCAGTAAGAGACGAAACCACGCCGTTTTTCCACAGTTTGGCGACATTTTTTGCTCCGTTCTTTTCAACTCCTGTTACATATACATCTGTACCAAACACAAGTACCGCAGTTGCATCTGCATCATTTGAACCATTGGTTAATGATGTTGCCACGCCATTCTTCCAAAGTTTAGCCACCCGGTTGGCACCAATTTTTTCACTGCCTGCCACATATACATCATTGCCCGATACAAAAACTGATATCGCTTCGGCCTGATTAGCTCCATTTGTTAAAAAAGTAGCAGTTCCGTTCTTCCAGATAACAGCCGCTTTCGTATTGGAAGCATTATGCTCAAACCCAACCACATATACGTCCGCACCCGTAACGAAAACGGCGTTGCTTTGAGAGCCTAATCCAAAATTACTGTTGCTTAGTTGAGTTTTTGTACCATTTTTCCATACTACCGCATAATTTACAGTTCCCCCGGTATTATCCCAACCGGCAGCGTAAACATCCGAACCAGAAACACACAGGTCTGTAACTTCATAACCCGTTAACCTGACAGGAATATTATTTTTCCAAATGGTGGCAAAACCTTGAAACACGCCGGTATTTTCCCATCCTGTAACATATACATCGTTACCGGCAACAAATACTGAATTGGCAAATGCATGGTTAGAACCATTAGATAAAGCAGTAAGCGTACCGTTTTTCCATAACCTTGCATAACCCTTTGTTGCTATAATCTCACTTCCTGCTGCATACACATCGTTTCCCGACACAAATACAGAATTTGCTATTTCACCATTTGGCAAAGCTGTTGCTACTCCGTTCTTCCAGATCTTTGCAACAGGAGTTGTACCATTTTCCTCATAGCCGCTCACATATACATCAGGAGTAGAAGCAATAAAACTGATCTCATTTCCGTATGCGGTGCCTGCACTATTAGTAGCGTAGGCCCGTACATAATAGGTGGTGGAAACAGTCAGCCCCGTAATGGTACTGGCAAATATTCCGGTTCCGGAACCGTCGGTAGTATGGTTGCCAGTTACAACAGGATTAGCTGTAGTACTCCAACAAACGCCTCGGGCAGTTACTGGCGCCCCTCCGTCAGCACTTATATTTCCTCCGCTGATGGCAGTGGTGCCAGTTGCGTAATTTATAGAAGCAGTTGTTAAACTTGAAACTACAGTGTTTGTTTCGTTAGGCTCTTTCTGACATCCAGATAAAAGAGCAACTAAAAAAAGACAGAAGATACTTGTTTTCATTTTACTTGATTTAATTTGAAGGTATAATTAGCAGGGTTTAACATAAAAATTTACATGTTCCTAGCTAATTTTCCGGTACTTATTTCTCATTTATAGTATTAGACAATTATCCGATGTGATTCGCTGCATCCTGAGTAAACAGGCAGATGGAAACATAAATCGAAACGTGCAAGCAGCCAATTGATACTTTATTTTAAAGAAGCAGATATTTATTTACTTTCGGGTTCTTATGTTTCAATACTCAAACAAAAACATCAGTATTGCCAGTTACACTGATATTAATCGCATAAAAGATCTCCTGAATAACGCTTACCGTGGCGAAGCTTCAAAGCAAGGCTGGACAACAGAGGCCAACATTATTGCGGGTGATACACGTACTGATGATAATATGCTAAAGGAAGTGATGAAGACACCGGGAAGTGTTATTCTTATTTATAAAAACGATGACGAATTAATTACCGGCTGCGTAAACCTGCAGCAGCATGGCGATAAGATATACCTGGGTATGTTTAGTGTTTCTCCGAAATTGCAGGGAAAAGGCATTGGCAAACATTTATTGTTTGCTGCGGAAGAGTATGCAAGCCACGCACAATGCCGGGCTATTTATATGTCAGTAATATCGGTACGTACTGAAATAATAAACTGGTACAAACGGCATGGTTATATTGATACAGGCGAAAGAAAACCTTTTATCGAAGATGATGTTACAGGTAAACATCTGCAGGTGCTGGAATTTATGACCATGGAAAAACAGTTACTCAAATAATCAGGGATTGCTAATGCAATCCCTGATTCATCTGGTAGCTTCCCGGGTATATTATTTGTCAAATGCTGTAATCTTGATCTTTTTACCATTCACTTTCAAGCTGCGGCCATTATTTTCAAGCAGTTCATCCTGCTTGGTTTCATTTGCTAAAAGTTTGTTGAGGTATGTAGCAACTGTTGCATCCGAAATGGTTACCGCTTTTCCATCATACACCGCTTCTGAAACATAGGAGTTAAGTATATTGGCCATATTATCTTTAAACAACTGAGGCGTAGCATAAATATCGCAACCAATTATTCTGTCGCCGGTTACAGCCAATACGCCAACAATAGTAGAGTCGGCCTTTATTGATTTTGTAAAAGCGTCTTTATATTTTTTTATATCGTCATTATATTTTGCTGACTGTGTCACCGCCGTATAAGTACCGGTACCTGTTGTTGTGCCGTTATCTTTGTTTATGTCTGCCACTTTCTTCCAAACATCAGTCTGACTTTTTTCTTTTACAATACTTTTGCGTACAGCATTATTGATATTGCTGTGGTAGGCAGTAAATGAAGCTGCGCTGAGTCCTGCGTTACTGCCATTGGATTGTGCCACCCAGCGGCCACTCTCAACACAATAGACTGATAATGTTATTGTTTGTCCCGGATTTATAATAGCATCTTTTTCAACAACCCTGTCCTGTTTGCCGCCTTTAACAATATCGCCCATTGCGATGATGATAGTATCTTTTGAAGTATTGCTGAAACGAAGTGTATTTACTGTACCGCTGGAAGATACTTCCTGCACTTTTATTTTAGACAGTTTAATCGCAGTTTCCAGATTGGTATAATTTCCCATGCCTGCAAATTCTTTATACAATGAAGGTTTGGCTTTGATGTAATAAAGTTTTATTTTTTCGTACTGACTGGTATAACCTGCTTTAGAAACTAAAGTAGAGTCGTTATACGGCATGTATAGATTACGTGATTCCAGTTGGGCCTGTGTACAAAAGGCAGCCAATAAGAAAATAAGTAAGAAGAATCCGGTATTTTTTTTCATAATTGTAGGTTTTATTGAATAAAAATAAATTACTCAGGAACCTTTTACAGATGAACTTGGTGAAACCCGTGTTTGACTTGGTGGGAGATAAGGAAGTAGCCATAAAATGCTGTTATTTTGCAGTATAACAAATCAATAGTGAAGACAAATTTCTTTTTTAGATCTGTGATTTCGGGATTGCTGCTACTGTACAGCGCAGTTTTTACCGTGGTATGTGCACAACAGACTAAGTCTGAGCAGTATAAAAAAGCATCCAAAAAAGTTGAAACCGGTTTAGAAAAGAATAACAACGATACACTTGCGCAAGGATACTTTGACCTGGGTGAAAACTATTACCAAAAAAACCAGCCTGAAAAAAGTGAGCTGTATTATCAAAAGGCAAAGGACTTGTTTGAAAAAATTCCGGACGCAGATGGCGTTGCTAAAAGCAGCAGGGCTTTGGCAAAAGTGCAGGAAGAACTTAATAAGAATAAAGAAGCGATTGCCAATTATTCAACAGCACAGGCCAATTATTTAAAAACGGGAGATACCAACGCTGTTTCATTAAACAAGAATGACATAAGCAGGCTTTCTAATAACGGCCTCGCCACTACCCAGCAGTGGTATATTCAGGATAACTT
>JBBKXU010000405.1:0-2654 GCA_037969645.1 Ferruginibacter sp.
GTTGAAAATATTCTGTGTGAACCTTCCCGGAAGAATACAGCGCCATGTGTTGCTTATATTTCATACAAGTTGCATAAACTGAATAAAGAAGCCAATTTAATTTGTGCGCCATCTGATCATATTATAACCGATGAAACGGGATTTGAAAAAATATGTAATGACGCATTGCATTTTACAGCCAATATAAAAGGATTAATAACATTGGGCATAAAGCCTACCCATCCTAATACCGGCTATGGTTACATACAATACGAACAGCTTGCTGTAAGTGAGAACGTTTATAAGGTAAAAACATTTACCGAAAAACCCGATAAAGAGCTCGCCAAAACTTTTATTGCCAGCGGCGATTTTTTATGGAATGCCGGCATTTTTGTATGGCAGGTAAAAAATATCATCCAGGGTTTTGAAAAATATTTGCCTGAGATGGCGGAGGTTTTTGAAGCAGAAAAAAACTTTTTCAACACAACAGCAGAAAAAGAAGCCATTGAACGCATTTACCCGCTATGTGTGAATATATCCATTGATTATGGCGTAATGGAAAAAGCCGATAACGTTTATATCATTCCTTCATCTTTTGGCTGGAGCGATTTAGGAACCTGGGCAAGCACCTATGATAACCTGGAGAAAGATTACCTGGGTAATGCTGTAGCCGGAGATCATGTTATGGTAATTGATGCCACTAATAATATGGTACATTCCAACGGAAAAAAATTAATAGTTTTACAGGGTCTTGATGAGTTTGTGGTTGTAGATACAAAAGACGTTTTGCTTATTTGCAAAAAGGATAAAGAGCAGGATATAAAAGAATATGTTGCTGAAATAAAAAGAAACAAAGGCGAAAAGTATCTGTAAAGTTAAAAGTTGTCTGCCCGAGCTGGTTGAAGGCAGGATTAGTAATAAAACTGCTCTTTAATTGGCACAGCCATCGACAAGCTCAGGCTGACCGTTAAATAGTATGATAATAGGCGGGAGTAAATAAAAAGAACTTAAATATACTCACTATTGATACCAACTATTCAAAGTAAACTTCCGCATGTAGGCACAACTATTTTCACCGTAATGAGTGTTTTGGCCAACCAGCACAATGCCATCAACCTGGGGCAGGGTTTCCCGGATTATGCCATGAGCGAAGAGCTGGTTGCACTGGTGAATAAAGCTATGCAAAACGGGCATAATCAGTATGTACACATGAATGGCCTGCCTGCATTAAGAGAGCAGCTTGCGGCAAAAATGGAGGGTCTTTATTCCGCTAATATTAATCCCGATACAGAAATTACAATTACCCCGGGCGGTACTTATGCTATTTACACGGCACTAACAACCATATTGCAACCCGGAGACGAGGTAATCGTTTTTGAACCGGCTTACGATTGTTATATACCAACCATTGAACTAAACGGTGCTGTTCCGGTGTTAATCCCGCTTGTTTTTCCTGAGTACAAAATTGACTGGGAACTTGTAAAGCAGAAAATTTCTCCTAAAACTAAACTCATCATGCTAAACACGCCGCATAACCCAACGGGTGCTGTGTTGGATGCTGATGATATTGTACAATTGCAATCCATTATAAAAGGCACAGGAGTTTTTATTTTGAGCGATGAAGTATATGAACATTTGATTTTTGATGGCAAAAAACATGAGAGCATGTTGCGTTATCCGGATCTGTATGAAAGAAGTTTTGTCTGTTTTTCTTTTGGAAAAGTTTATCACTGCACCGGCTGGAAAATGGGTTACTGTGTTGCTCCGCCCGCACTAATGAGTGAGTTCAGGAAAATACACCAGTTTAACTGCTTTACCAGCAACAGCCCGGTACAATTTGCTTTGGCAGAATTTATAAAACACAAAGAAAATTATTTACAGCTGGGTGCTTTTCTGCAACAAAAAAGAGACTATCTAAAAAACGGAATGCAGCAAACCAAATTTAAAGCCCTTCCCTCGTACGGCAGTTATTTTCAGTTGTACAGTTACAGCGATATTTCGGATGAGAACGAAAAAGATTTTGCCATCAGGCTTACAAAAGAGTATGGTGTAGCAACAATACCCACTGCTGCTTTTTATAGAAATGAAGAGGATAACAAAGTACTGCGCTTTTGTTTTTCAAAAAATGAAAATACGCTGGAAGAAGCTGTGAACCGGCTGATTAGGGTGTCTGGCCACTAAGGGCAGCATTTAAAAGTTCAGCGTATTTATTACTCCGTCATCTTTTAAATTCGAAGAGTAATTGAAGTGGCCTGAAACCTACACCCCAAACTGTGAAAGGTGATGATCCATATGTTTGAACATAGAATGCCCCCATTGTTCTGATGTGAATGCGCCAAACATCGGGTGCGGATGCAGACCCACATTTTCGGGTCCGCCATTATAAAACTGATTGACGAGTTCCATCAGCCCTTGTTTTTCTTTTTCAAAGTCACGATCGTCTTTGATGATAAAATTGGGTGCAGTTGGCAGGTTCTTTTTCCACGGATCATCATTATATAATTTTTTCTTAAATGCCCAACCAATCAACAAGCCCATCATCATACGAGGCATTTTTATATCGCTAAGCGGTACTTTAAAAGCCTCTTTACAATGCGCCAGCATTTGCGCTACATTCATTTTGCCCCACCGGCTCTGCGTTTCGGGAGTTAGGGAGTTAATGCGACTACTAATTT
>JBBKXU010000406.1:0-3824 GCA_037969645.1 Ferruginibacter sp.
ATTATTCTCTAATAATTTGAGCAGTCAAGTTTAGCTTTTCAATCACTACAAAGTTTATTTTTATCACTCGATTGTTTGTAAGATGATAAAAACCAGATAGCGATCCAATCCTTATTAAAAACTGTCTTACCCTTTTATTGTAGTTATATCCTCATCATCCGGCATTCGCAATTTATATTTTTCAGTTTTTAAAATAATGATAATGAAAAAAATTGCTGTATTTGCCATATCCGTTTTGTTAAGTTGCTTTGCGTATGTGCATGCACAAACAGCCATACAAACATCATTCGAAAGTTCAGAATCTCCGGCTTATGCTGTTGGTAATCTTCATAACCAAAATGGATGGACTTTTTCTGGTACTGCTGCGACTGGTTCGGTTTATACTGCGAAAGCACACACGTTTACACAATCGGTAAATATTGTAACCACCGCTTCGGCTTTCTTACTTAACAGAATACCTTATAGCGGTACCGTACCTGGCATCACCGGCGATGTGTATGGCGATTTCTGGATCAATCCGGGCAGCATCGGTACATCTAATTTTGTGATCAACGGATACGATTTATATGGCGGCAGTTCCAAAAGAATATTCATGGTTGATTTTACCGTAGATGGTACAAAACTGATACGGGCATACAATGGCGGTTCTACAGTTAATATAGGCACCTGGGTAGCCGATCAATGGATAAGAATATCTGTAAAAGTTGATTTTGCTGCCGAAAAATATAAAGTAGCCATTAACGCAGTGGTAAATGCCACCGATTTTAATTTCAGGGAAACCTATACACCAACAGCCAGTGGAACAAGGGTTGCCGGCATAAAGGAATTTCATTCGCTGCGTTTAACAAACAATACTGAGACTTCCCTTTCTACTTCAAACATAGCGGTTGATGATATTTATATAGGTACAACTGCCATTCCGGATGTGCCTTTTGGGGGTCCTTCAACAATAAGAACTATTACAGTTACACAACCTGCTTTTGGCAGCATTGGATTAAACCCGGCCGGCCCTTATAATTTAAATCAATCAGTAACAGCAACTTTAACCCTGCCTGCAGGCTATATGAACAATGGATGGACCGGTGATCTTTCGGGTACCGCTTTGGTACAAAACTTTACGGTATTGGGCAATATGGCTTTTAGTGCCGATGTAAGCGTTGATCCGGCAAACCCGCCACCACTGTATGCGGTAACAGTTACGCAACCTGCAGATGGCACTATTACTTTAAATCCTGCACCAGTCTCGGGTAATTTGTATTATAAAGAAACCCCGGTTACTGCAACGGTTACTTTCGATGCCTGTTATTTGTTTAATGGGTGGACCGGTGACCTGTCGGGAACTCAAAATCCAAAAAGTTTTACCGTTCAAAATCCAATCAGTTTTAGTGCAGATATTACATTCAATAACCTGCCGGCAGTAAAAAGGGCAGTAACAAACGTGACCAATTTTAAGTCTGCGTTGGCTGCTATGAACCCCGGTGATTCACTGGAAGTAAATGATGGCAGCTATAATTTCAGCAGCTATACCATTACCCGTTCCGGTTGCGAATCGAGGCCCATCATTATTTTTGCAAAAAACCCGGGTGGAGCGATCTTAAATGGCACTACATCATTAGTTTTCAGAGACCTAAAGTATATTACCGTTACAGGATTTCTATTCCAGAGCACGGGTGTCTCTACCGGAATCAAATTAGAAAACTGCAGTAAAGTCCGTATAACCGGCAATACTTTTAACTATAATGAAACCTCATCCTGCACCTGGATATACATTGGTGACACCTACCAAAGCCCTATACCATTGCGGTCTGGTTATAATCGTATTGACCATAATATTTTTGACGGCAAAACTCAAACCGGCAATTTTATAAAGATGGATGGTAATATTAATCAGCAAACGCAATACGATACCATCAATTACAATTGGTTTAAAAACAATACTCCCCGAGCTACCAACGAAAAAGAATGTATCCGGGTAGGCGTTAGTACGCTCTCCATGAGCAGCGGATTTACCACCATAGAGTATAACCTGTTTCAGGATTGTGATGGTGACCCCGAAATCGTTTCCATAAAATCCTGCGATAACACCGTACGTTATAATACTTTCGTACGTTGCCTTGGAACATTATCGTTACGGCATGGAAACCGCAGTACTGTGGAAGGCAATTTTTTCTTTGGTGAAGGTAAAACTGATGGTACCAATGGCACCGGCGGTATCAGGGTTTATGGAAAAGATCATAAGATCATCAATAATTATTTCAGTGGCTTAAGCGGCGAGCGTTGGGATGCAGCGATTACGATTACCAACGGCGATGTATTTAATAACTCAACCCAGCTGGATGCTCATTTTGTACCGGAAAACGTGGTAGTGGCATTTAATACACTGGTCAATAATTTTTCGAATATTGAGATTGGCTATACCAATAACAACAATTATAACAAAGCACCCATTAACTGCCAGATATCAAATAATATCGTAGTTGAAAATCAAAACGCTATTGTAAAGTCATATAGTGCTGCTTCATTGGCAGGGGTGGCTTTCAACAGTAATATCATGTATCCTACAGGCACTTCATCAGTGGGAATAACATATACAGCTCCGCAAATTACCGTGGTTGATCCTATGCTGATGCAACCTGCCTGTGATACACCGGTTGTAAATTGTAATCTTACAAACGCCTACAGGGTTTTAAGGTTACAGATAGGAAGTCCGGCCATTGATGCGGCTACAGGAACTTATGCTTATGCCGGATTGGATAATGAAAAGCAACCCAGGAGCGGTGCCAAAGATATTGGCGCAGATGAGTATCGTGGTAATGATCCTATATACATCAGTGCTATTGACAGCTTTCATGTAGGACCTAATGCTGTACCCTTCGACTACAGTTATACTTTTGGAGCTTTGCCGGTAAAACTGTTGGACTTTACAGCCAGGTACATCAGTAAAAGAACGGAGTTAAACTGGCAGGTTAATGAAGAAGTAAATGTTAAGCAATACGAAATTGAGTGGAGCACCATTGGCAGATCTTTCAGCAAAATAAGTTCAGCAGCTGCTGTTGGTAATGGTGGATTTAAATCCTATCATGCCCAACACAGCAACCCATTACCGGGGAAGAATTTTTATCGGTTAAAAATTGTGGATTATGATGGAAAATATGCTTATTCTCCAATAAGGATGATCAATACGGTTGTAACGGATGGCATCAGTGTTTATCCAAATCCGGCAAGCCAGTTTATTAATGTAGATATCGTTGGAAATGTATCAACGGGAACAGAAGCCAGTCTGGTTAATTCATTAGGCGTTGCTGTAAAAAAATATTCAATCAAAACTTCCGGTGTTCAGGCATTACCCGTGCAAGGCTTGCCAACAGGTGCTTACCGATTAGTGCTTACAGCACCCGGGCAAGATACCAGATGGGTTGTTGTTAGTATCGTTCAGTAATTTGAGTTAGGTTTATATGATATAAGGGGAGTTTAAAAAGCTCCCTTTTTTTATACTGACCTGTTGATCTCCAGCCAGTCGTCATAACAGATTACGCCCAACTCAGGCCGGGGCTCCCCGTCCAGTATGGCAATAAATTCCAGTGCATGTCCGTCCGGATCATTAAAATAAATGGCGATGGCTGGCATCCAGGCAAAAACCATCGGCCTTTCTGTTCCGTTTTTTAAAAAATTATAGGGCGTTACATTCCGCTGTTTTAAAAAGTTAACAGACTTATTCAATACATCATCAACATCACAACGAAAAGCAAAATGCCGGATATCTATTTCGGCTTTAGGTTTCTCCCAAAGGCCCAGCATGGCTTCTTTTGGTTTACCGATCCAAA
>JBBKXU010000407.1:0-5972 GCA_037969645.1 Ferruginibacter sp.
GTAGAAAAAAATGTTTCGCCGGAAAGAGTTGAGTTTTTAAAGAAGCTATTGGAGTATAATAATTTTAACGTGGTGGTTGTTCCCTCGCCGCCGCCAAAAGTAGCAGCTGCCCCAAAACCTGTTGAGGGTGAAGAAATTGTTGAAGTGCCTGCTCCAGAATTACCAAATACCTTTACTGTTGGCGTAACAGACTATACTTTTAATACCATTAACGCTATTTTTGGAAGACTGCTTAAAACAGCAGATGGACATATAGTTACACTTGCTTACTGGCAACAACATGAAACTGTAAGCAATGATGAGGTTCCGTATTATGAGGATGAAAATTCTTACAAAAAATAAGCAGCCGATTATTTTTTATCACTAATAACATTCACCGAAGGCGAATATCCTTGAATAGTAAATAACCAGGGAAGCACATTGCTTTTTGTACTGTTTTCGCCACGAAGCGTATACACGGCTATAGCTCCTCCTGCTCCGTTTGATGAGCCAAAAAAAGGTGGTGGATAGGTTTTAATCATGGCAACTTCTGATGTACTTATGGTAAGCACCTGTTCCAAATCAACCGGAATCTCATCAATGTAAAAAGCTTTAACTACTTGCCCACGCCATTTTGCAACCATTTCTCCAGATTCTGAATCAGAAGAAACCGTAAAGCCCGGTACCCGTCCCTGCAAATAACTGATGCAATTTGAATAAGAGAGAATTTCTTTATTATCAATGCAATCAATAACTCTTTCTGAACCGTCATTAAATAAACCGGTACTGTACGCTCTGTTAAATTTTTCGATACTGCTTTTTTTAGTTGCAGTCAATTCAACTGCTCTTAACTCCTTATATTTTTTATCAACTGCAACTGCATCAACAATGCTGTCAGTAACTGCAACTATCTCAGTTGCCTGTTTGTTGCCTGCTTCATCCACATGTTTTATTAAAGTACTAAAAACCCGCTGCTTAAAATCTGCTGCTGTTGGTTTAACAGTTAAGGTAATATCCGGATGCGATTGCCATTTATTGTCATCTGTATAGTTAAAAGCAAGGCTGGCCTGTTTTTCAAAAACCAGCGATGGTAAGGAAAACTGATTCTCTTGTTGTAAAATAATTTCTTTTTTAAAAATTCTTTCGTTGTCTGTTATAAGAATTGCTTTGATTTTTAGCTTCTTTTTAATATTATTAACCACGCCTGATACTTTAAAAATGCCGGGGTAAAACAACGCCTGTAATAATAAATTATCATTGATGTTTGAGGGAAAAACAAAACAGAAATTAGAAACCATATCAAAAATGGGAAGAAAGAAAGTGTCTTGCACAGCAGCATTTTGCAACGTAGTAGTAAACATAAGACTGCTGGCCTTTGTGTAGCCTGCAACTGCAACTGTTAACCAAATTGAATCGCTGCCATCTTGTTTATCTATCGTAATTTTTACCGGAAGACTATCTGTTTGGGCAAAGCCAGTATTGAGCAGACAAACAAAGCAGGGGAATAAAAAAAATCTTTTCAACAACATTATTTTGATTTCCTGAAAAATTATTCTAGCTTTTCAATTATCAGGTTCTTAACCTCACTCAACGCAATTCTTTCTTGAAGCATCGTATCTCTGTGTCGAATGGTTACGGTATTATCTTCTTTGGTTTGATGATCGATAGTTACACAGAAAGGTGTGCCAACTGCATCCATTCTCCTGTATCTTTTGCCAATCGCATCTTTCTCTTCGTAAAAGCACATGAAGCTGTCTTTGCAATCATTCATTAACCCCCTCGCAATTTCGGGAAGACCATCTTTTTTTAACAAAGGAAGAATGGCTAATTTGGTAGGAGCCAGCTTTGCAGGTATTCTTAAAACCACACGGCTGTCTTCTGTACCATCTTCTTTAAGCCATTTTTCTTCGGCATATGCAAGGCTGATGATAGTAAGGAATAATCTATCCAAACCAACCGAAGTTTCCACTACATACGGAATGTAGTTGCCAAAAGGCTTGTTGGTTTCCGGATCAATATCATTATCAAAATACTGCATTTTCTTTCTGCTGTGCTCCTGATGCTGCTTCAAATCAAAATCGGTACGGCTGTGAATGCCTTCCAATTCTTTCCAGCCGAAAGGAAATTCAAATTCAATATCTAAAGCTGCATCTGCATAATGCGCCAATTTTACGTGATTGTGAAATTTTAATTTTTCTGCAGGAATACCAATGCTCTCATGCCATTTTTTTCTTTCATCCTTCCAGAAATTATACCATTCCATTTGTGTGCCGGGGCGAACGAAGAACTGCATTTCCATTTGTTCAAATTCACGCATCCTGAAAATAAACTGCCTGGCAACAATCTCATTGCGGAATGCTTTACCCGTTTGTGCAATACCAAAAGGAATTTTCATCCTGCCGGTTTTTTGTACATTTAAAAAGTTTACAAAAATACCTTGTGCGGTTTCTGGCCTCAGGTACACTTTGTTATCATCGGGGTTATCAGCAGCCACAGCGCCAAACTCGGTAGAGAACATCAGATTAAACTGGCGAACATCGGTCCAGTTACAGGTTTTACTAACCGCACATTTTATTTTATTGTCGTCAATTAATGACTTCAATCCTGCATAATCATCCTTTGCCAGGAGAGAATCCATAGCTGCCAATAAAGCGTCTGCCTCTTTTTCCTCTTTTTCTCCTTTAGCTCTTAGCTCATCCGCCGCAGCTTCAATTAAATGATCAACCCTGTAACGCTTATTACTGTCTTTATTATCAATCATCGGATCGCTGAAATTATCAACGTGTCCGCTTGCCTTCCAGGTTGTTGGGTGCATAAAAATAGCTGCATCAATACCCACAATATTGTCGTGCATTTGCGTCATGCTCTTCCACCAATAATCACGTATGTTCTTTTTTAGCTGGGCGCCGTTCTGACCATAGTCATACACAGCCGCTAGTCCATCATATATTTCGCTGGATTGAAAAATATAACCGTACTCCTTACAGTGGGAGATCAGTTCTGCGAAGTTGTTCGTTTCATTTGCCATAGGGCGCAAAGGTAAAAATAAAAGGGGTTACAATTTGTTTTTAATGTTGGGATACCTGTATTTTGTTAATGTAGGCATATGCAGGCAATCAACCGGTTTTTTCGAAATCGCAAACCCATTGTATGTGTATCTTTGTCCATCATTAACATTCATGCAAAGCCATTCATTTTTTATGATTACTGATGAGAGAATAAAACAAATAAAAAAACAACTAAGAACGGGTGAGCCACAAGGTGAAATAAAAAATAAACTTAGAAGCGAAGGTTATCTCGAGGAAGATATTGAGAAAGTATTTCTTGAGATATCAGCATTTAAAGCAGGGTTAAAAAATAAGGCAGGCCGGCAAGAAAGCAGAGGCCAGATTTTCAGTTTAATTGGTATTTCATTTCTCATTGTAGGTATTACTATTATGGGCACTGATCTTTGGGTGAAAGCTTATGCACCCTATCCGATTGTTTTAGGAATAAGCAGCTTGGTTGTAAAGTTTATTATTTCCTCAGGCGATAAATCAAAAAAAACATCAGACTGAGTCTTCATCAGGCGGCATATTCGGTGTTTCAATAACCGATTTTTGTTCGGGTTGCTCTTCAATAGTTTTTTCAGATTCTATTTCTATTTGTTGCACCCAAACTGCATAACTATTAGGATATATGCGGGTGCCTGTATGAGCTGCATACACATGTGTAAAAACAGCACCAAAATATAAGATCATAGCTGAGTAATAAACCCAAAGTAACATCACAATTACAGTACCTGCTGTTCCATAAGTATTTGAAAGCTCACTGTGACCAATATAATAACCAATTAAAAATTTACCCGCCATAAAAAGCGTAGCAGTGGTAAAGGCACCTGCTCGTACATGGCGCCATTTTACATGTGCGTCTGGCAGTACTTTAAATATCATACCAAATAATAAAGAGGTAATGCCAAAAGTGACGACTATGTTAAGAATATACACTACAATCACGGTTAAATCGGGAAACATGGTAGTAAGATGGCCAAGCAGCGCATCCATGGCCCCATTTATTAGAAGGGATACGAGTAATAAGAATCCCAGACTTACGACAATGGAGAAAGACAACAATCGGTTAAACAATATTTTCAGTATGCCAGTTCCTTTGGGCTTTGATTTTAGTTTCCATATAAAGTTGATGGAGTCCTGTATTTCACTAAATACACTGGTGGCGCCTACCAACAGAGTAATAATTCCAACTATGGTAGCAAAATAACTCCGGCCCGATAATGCTGCCCCACGAATGGTCTGTTGTACCTGCAATGCAGCTTCGTTTCCAACAAAACCAGATATCTGGTTAAACAAAGTTCCTTCAATGGCCGCCCGTCCGTAAAATATATCACTTATTGAAATAATAATGATCAGCATGGCAGGCAATGAAAAAATGGTATAAAATGCCAGAGCGGCACTGAGTTTAAAAACCCGGTTGTCGATAAAATCTGAAAAGGATTGTTTGGTGATTGACCAAATATTTTTTGTCAAAACTTTCATCCTGTTATTTTAATTTTTCATTGTTCTGATGCCTGTCTCCATCCCGTAAATTCTTCTTTTCAAAATTCTTTTGCAGGGCATCAGTTAAATTAACGCCGGTTTGATTAGCTAAACAGATTAATGCCCAAAGCACATCCGCCATTTCATCGCCAATATCTTTTCCTTTATCAGATTCTTTAAATGATTGTTCACCATACTGCCGTACCATCAGCCTGCTCAACTCTCCAACCTCTTCCATAAGTATGCCAAGGTTGGTGAGCTCACTGAAATATTTTACGCCAACAGTTTTTATCCATTGGTCAACATCAGTTTGTGCTTGTTGTATGGTCATCTGTACACGAATTTTAGTCACGAATTATTTAGAATACTACTCTTTTTGAATTAAATGATTTTTCTCCAAAGTTGGCAATAATGCCTAATTGAAGGCCCGATGCTTTAAGATAGTTAATTGTCTGCGTAACAAAATTATTTACGATCATATAAGAAGCTTTAACTTCTAAGATGATGCTGTCGTGAACTATAAAATCAGCATAATACCTGTGAGGTAGAATAATATCCTTATATTGAATTTTGAATTCCTTTTCTCTGATGAAATTAATTTTTCGAGCCTTAAACTCATATTCAAGAGCATCTTTGTAAACAATTTCTTTAAACCCCATCCCGAGCTCCCTGTGTATTTCCATGCATATGCCCACCAGTTGATAGGATTCGTCTTTTAAAATGATTTCTGACATATTCCCTGCATTTTAATTCGTGTAATTCGTGACTAAAATTCGTGTAATAAAACTATTCTTTATTTTTTGTATCAATAGCTATCGTCACTGGCCCATCATTCACTAACATCACTTTCATATCTGCCCCAAACTCACCGGTAAATATTTTCTTTCCTAAATCAATTTCTAACTGAGCAATCATTTTTTTATAAATAGGGATTGCAATATCGGGCTTACTTGCCTTTATATAAGAAGGCCTGTTTCCTTTTTTTGTAGATGCATGAAGTGTAAACTGACTGACTAATAAAATATCTCCACCCTTATCTTTTACAGAAATATTGGGCACTTTATTTTCGTCGTCAAAAATGCGGAGGTTAACAATCTTGTTACTGAGCCATTCAATATCTTCATTGGTATCGGCATCTTCAATGCCAATTAAAATGAGTAAACCGCTCTCAATCTCGGCAAATACTGCGCTGTCAACAGTTACAGAAGCCTGTGAAACTCTTTGTATGATGGTTCTCATGCCTGCAAATATACTTTATGCTGTAAAAGAAACTCCATGATGTGGCTTGCAATTCTTTATTTCTTTTTGTTTGCCAGTAACAGCAATATCGCGGCAAGTGGAAGCGGCATCCACCAAAATTCTTTAAGCTCCGAAAGATTATTTGATTCTTTTCCAATAAAATACATGGCGGCTGACGCTACTAAACATAGCACACCCAAAATGTAGAAGACACTTTTTTTG
>JBBKXU010000408.1:0-2841 GCA_037969645.1 Ferruginibacter sp.
CATCATAAGCAGCCCAATGCGCTTTGTATGTTTCTGCGTCTTTTGAAGTATAGTTAGGTACAGCAATAAAAACCTTGCCCCCGGGAGCCAATAAAGTTTCAATATGTTTCATGTACCCATGGAGATCATGCACATGCTCCAGAACATGCCACATAGTAACAGCCTGGTAAGAACCGGTTTTCAATTTAAACAACTTATCAGATTCCTGCGGGTGAATATCATATAGTTCAGCCGCTTTGGCCCTGGCCATGGCATCGGGCTCTAATCCGTTGATGTTCCAGCCGGCGAGTTTCATGGTATTTAAGAATGCGCCTGTGCCGCACCCAATATCAACCAGTGTACCTTTTTTTGCACCAACTTCATTAATGATCAGTTTCTTTTTTGCATTCAATGTTCGCTTCCTTACCAAATGATACAGGCTGTTGATAATTCCCTTATTGGTATCACTATGAGAAATATAATTATCCGAGGCATAGAATGCAGCTATATCTTCCTGGCCGGGCACATCCTGTGTAAACCGGGCTGTGCAGGCATTACAATGCCATATAGAAAAATTGTTTTTAGAAACCGTATAGTCTTTAGCTGTAAGTGTCTCCTGAATATCTTCGCTGTGGCAAACCGGGCAACCCGTATAATGAATCATGAATGAGTTAAATTTTTATGACGTTGCCAAAAGATGATGTACCGCTAAATTCTGTAAAATAAATAAGTAACAATACCAGGCTGATAGCACCCAATACGACGGCCCAAATCCACCAGCGGTCTTTTGTTTCGGGTATTGCTGCTAACCTCTCTGTCATTATCGTATTAGTAGTTTCCTTATCGCCCACTAAAATCTGGTGCTCGGCCTCGGGATGAATTACCCTTTCGGCATAAACAGCTTGTGAAAAAACTGCCGGAAGTTCTTCTTGTTTAAAATCAATATTGCCGGATCCATCAATAAAAAAATTACCGATCTGATTGAGGTTTACAAATGATTGCTCAGCAATTCGTTTTTTCAGATCATCACAAAACTGATCAAGTGATTGCGCTGTTTCATCGATACTGCCGGAACCTGTTGCAGCCAGGTATTTTAACAACCCCGTTGTATCAGATTCTGTATTTGCGAAAGATATAAACGAATTTGGAGCAGCAATTGATTTATCAGTAAAGTCGGCCTCAGCACCCGAACTAAGAACAGACAAAGTGCCAATACCCGGTAAGGGGCAGCTTTTGTTTTGAAAAAGGTATGATGCGATCTGCTTTTGCATGGCTGCAAAGATAGGAAAAGAAGGCTCAAATCGCCCCGTCCGGATGGTGATCCGGACGGGGGTTTGGGAGAGGCCGGCTGTAATACTAGAAACTTACTCTTACGCCGCCCATTAAATTAAGGCCATAGACCTCATAATTATTCCAGCGCTCATATTTGCTGTTCAGAATATTATTCACATCCATCCAGGCACTGAACATTTTATTTATTTTAAATTCAATTCCGGCACTTAAGTCAGAGCCTGCTTTGAATTTGTTGCTTATATTTCCCTTACTCAAATAATGCCCGCTGCCAAATGCATAGAAATCCGTTTTCAGCAATACCTGCTTAAATGCCCACCAGCGTAACGACCCGGTAAATTCCATAGGTACTGTATTCCATGCCCTGGCGTTGCTTTGCATGCCGTTGTATCCATTTAATGTTAAACCGGCAGTAGCTGTAAACTTTTCTTTGCTTACAAAACTTAAATCGCCATGGATTCTTAAATTATTAGCCTTGGTTTCGTTGCTGATCACAAAGGCCTTGCTATCATTCGCCGTATCACTAATAAAGAAAGGCAGGTTATAATAGGTAACATACCCGGCCTTGGCACTAAAGTTAAAATGCTGACCCAGCGTAGCTTTTATACCACCGTAAAACTCGGTTTCCCGGGTATTTAGCTGCGTGGTAAATGTTTTTAAGTATGGATTAATTTCGGAGAGATTGCGGTAGGTATTCTTTGAATAACGTCCAACCCAGCCTGCCTGGAAAGCAAATACATTCTCTTTAATAAAAGCCTCGGCATACACATTGGGTAACCACACAAATTTACCATTATCCCATGTAGGAATTATTCCGGCATTGATACTAAAACGTGGTGTTGACATCACCAACGAAGGAGCCACCTGGAAAATATTGTTATTGATCTTTACATTGGGAAGTAAATTTTTTGAGTTGTATGATGTAACATCAGCCCTTCCCTCTACCTTAAAAGCAAAAGCTTCACCAAATTGTTTTTCAATGGGTACAGATAATATAAACGATGTTTCACTGAGTTTATCGGCATTGGTAAAACTGCTTATCTGCAGATTGGGATTGTAACTTATGCCATACTCTCCGGCCGTTGTATTACGTATTCCCACTTTAACTGAAAAATCCCGAAACTGCTGGCGAACATCTTTCTTACTGTATTTATACAAACTGGTATCGTACCCATATAAAAAGTTTTCCGACATTTTAATATCAACGCCACCATACACTTCATTAGTGGGTAAAAAATAACTTCCTGCTGCTTTAACATTCAGTTTAGAATAATCCTGGTAAAGCAATTTTCCTTTGGAAGAAATATAATCGGCATACACATTGGCTAAAAACTGTTTACCATCACCAAAACTAAATCCCGCACTAACATAAGGCGTTGAGAAATTTCCGTAACCAACTTTAATATAATTTCTTAAGCCAAGATAGAGGTTGGTATCCTGTTCCAATGCCAATGGCTTCAGTGGAATGGGCTGATACGAATAAAATAGATTCTGCGCCGGGATATTATAAGTCAGTTTAGGGGCTGTTGTATCCGCATTTAAATGCGTAGCCGAAAAATTGATCTTTACAGC
>JBBKXU010000409.1:0-20090 GCA_037969645.1 Ferruginibacter sp.
CAAACGCATTGTTATAATTATTGCATTGCAGCATTAAACCAATTTGTGCACCAATGGTGTTGTGGGTTGATTGTATGAAAGCAGTTGGTGTGAGTAATTCTTCATTAAACTCTACCATCTTACTTAAAAATGAATTAGTGTCTTCCAGGCAGCCGTAAGCTGTACCAGTTACAATGGCATCCGGCACTTTCACTTCCGCTTCCTGCAGGCATTCCATGGCAGCAGCCACACCCATGCGTATGATGCGGCTCATGCGTCTGATTTGCTTGGGGTCGATAAATTCTTTGTAATCAGGTTCTATACAGGCAAGACGGTTTCCGGTATAAGCAACAGCCTCTACCAATGGCTGGTGGCCAAAGGTCTTTTGTGGGGAGATGTTTCCTGTTGCTTTTATATACATTGATTTGTATTGTTCATTTAAATTTTCAGAATGTAAGCCTGAGGCACTCATAAAAGTGTTTTAAGCTCTCTACAAATGACAAAGGTTCGAATTTCAAAAGATTGTCAGGGTGAGCTCGTCGAACCCGGATTATTCTGATAAACCCGCCTTCGACAAGCTCAGGCTGACACCCTAATGGTTTGAAAGTGAGAGTCTTAAAATACTTGTCATCAGCAGCTTTTGCTATTTATTGCTTATAATATTCTAATCCACTTTCGAAAAAATCAATGACGAACAATTACCCCCAAATCCAAAAGAATTGGAAAGCACATGTTTTACGTCAACATTTTTAATAAATTCTCTTACCGGCTCAAAAGGTAAATCAACCATGGGTGTTTGCAAACGCAGATTAGGAAAAATAATACCATGTTGCAATGCTAAAACTGAAAACACCGCTTCAATTCCACCACTGGCACCCAAAGTATGGCCAGTATATGTTTTTGTTGAACTCATTTTTGGATAATGCCCATCAAATAATCTTTTGATCGCTGTACCTTCGGCAATATCATTATTCTGCGTACCAGTTCCGTGTAAATTGATATAATCAATATCGGAAGGTTGTAAACCACTTTTTTTAAGTGCGCCGCTCATGGCTAAATACGAACCGACTCCGTCGGGCGATGATGCTGTTTGATGATAAGCATCATTCGCATTGCAATACCCGCTTAAAACAATGTTGGGCTTATTTTTTAACCCTGCTGCAATCTTTTCAGAAACTAATACTACATAACCTGCACCTTCGCCTAAATTAAGCCCACGACGGTTTTCATCAAAAGGCTGACAATGCTGTTCATCAACAATCATCAATGTATTAAAACCATTCAGCGTAAATCTTGTAAGTGAATCAGTGCCGCCGGCGACAACCACATCAACAATATTATTCCTGATTAATCTGGCACCAAAAAAAATAGCATTGGCCGATGAGGAACAGGCGGTGCTGATGGTGGTAACATAATCTTTGATACCCAGTGCATCTGCAACCAGTTCTGTTACGCTGCCACACTCATGATTGACTACATCACGTAATCTTCCTTTATTATTATCGGATAAAAATTCTTTGAAGAAATCTTCGGTCTTATCCATACCGCCAACCGAGTTGGCAGAAATAAAACCACAACGCAGGTCTTTGATATTCTCTATACCGGCACTATCAAGCGCTTCTTTTGCAGCAACCAAACTTAATAAAGCCGTGCGGCTTTTTGTTTTTGGTAAACCTGCAAGTTTTGCAAGTTCATCGTTACTCAGTTTAACTTCCGCTACCGGTAATCTTTCTTTGTGTAAAGAATCCAGATTATGCATTTCACCCATCCCCGCCCATTCGTTTTGCAGCGCATCAAGGCATTCGGCAACATTGTTACCAATAGCCGAAATGATACCTGTGCCGGCAACAAAAACGGGTTGGTTCATGATTATGCATTCTGTGCCTGGTGGGCAGTTATATACTCAGCCATGGTACGCACGGTTTGAAAAACCTTTGGCCCATCTTCGGCATTCGACAATTTAATTTTGTATTGCTGCTGCAATAAAACGATGAGTTCCAGCGCATCAATAGAATCTAGGCCAAGTCCTTCAACAAACAAAGGCTGGTCATCGCCAATATCCTCGGGTTTGGTATCTTGTAAATTCAACTGAGTAATGATCTGTGTTTTCAGATCCGACATTAATTTATCCATTTTGTATCTGGTATATTTTATTTAAATTTTCTGCTGTAAAATTAACGGAATTAGGGCTTTTATCTTTCTCAATTAAAAATAAACTTGCATTATAATTATTATCTAACACCTCAACCCAACCACAAATACAGCACTGCAATATATTATTATTAAACAGATTGCCTACATATTGCTGTATAAATGCAGCATCAAAGCTATCGGTTATAAAAAAAGCATTCTCGCCCTTAAAGCCATGCCTGATGGAGATTTCGCCAATTACGATATTGGGCAATGTGTACACAAACTGCGCCGGACTGGCAATGGTTTTTGTTGTTTCGTAATATTTAATATCTGTATCTAAGCTTGAATTAGCATTAGACAATACAATTCCAACATCTTCCGCCTTGTATTTCTCTTTATTGAAACTATCCTGTAATAAAATCTCGTTTGCCAGCCAACCTAGTTTACTCAGGTTATCCATCTTATGAAACTTGGGATATTGTATTTCAAAATGCCGGTACGCCGCAAGTAAAAATTCAGGTAACTCAAGCCCTTTATCTTCAAATAAAGGTTTGCCATCTTTATAAATAACATTGTTGCTGATAACACAACTAGCGACGATATGGTTCTCTGATTTCAATTAGGAATTTATAGTATCTCTTAAAGTTATGAGTTTTGCCAATTTTTGCAGTGCGGTGGTATGGTCTTTTACATAAGGGTTTTCAGTATCCCAAACATAACCCGCCAGTACAGAACATATCATACTTTTTATTTCGGGCACCTGGTTATCGGCGAAGAAAATTGTATCCAGTGTACCTTCGTACCAAGCCATTACATAAGACCGGAACGTGTCTACGCCCTGCATCATTGGCTTAGTGTATTCGGTATCCCAATCTACTTTTTCGCCGTTGAGTATTTTAATAACCTGCCGTGCCGCTATCTGACTTGATACTGTAGCTAGTGTTACTCCTGATGAAAAAACAGGATCAAGAAATTCAGTTACATTACCGGTAAGCACAAATCCATCACCATAAAATTTTTCGGTAGTGGTTGACCAGGATTGTAAAATCTTTGGGTCAAAAACTATCTCCACGTCTTTCATGCGTTCATTCAAATAAGGTTCTGTTGCCAGCAAGGCCCTCATCTGCTCTTCTGGCGTTCCGGCTGTTGCGTCAAAAAATTCGGGATCACCTACAAAACCAACTGATGTATTTCCGTTTGAAAAAGGTATCACCCAAATCCAAATGCCTTTTTGATGTACAATGATGGTAATGCGGTTTGGCTCATCGTCCAAAGTACGTTTGATATCCACCACATGAGTAAATAATGCTTTTCTTGGCGGAAGATTAGATGGTTTATCCAAGTTAAATAAGCGTGGTATCACTCTACCATAGCCGCTGCCATCAACTATAAATCTTGCTTTAATTTGCGATTTATTTCCATTAATATCTTCTACAGTTGTTATTGAATCGGAACCGTTGAATTCAATGGCTGTTACTGTTGTTTCGTAACTGATGGGTACGCCCATGCTTTCGACAGTATCGGCCAGTTTCTTATCAAACTCGTCACGTGGTACCTGCCAGGTCCAGCTCCAGCCTTTGGTAAACTGATCGGCAAAAAAGTAATCACATATCTTTCCGTTCTTCACAAACTTGGCTCCAAATTTTTCCTGAAAACCGCATTCCTTTACCGCATCCAGAAAGCCGGCTTCCTCCAATGCTTCCATACAGCGGGGCAACAAACTTTCGCCAATTACAAAGCGTGGAAACTTTACTTTCTCCACTATCTTAACTTTAAAACCCGCTTTGTTAATAATAGACGCCGCCACTGTTCCCGAAGGACCAGCGCCAATTACCAGCACATCAACCTGCTCTGTATTCATTTTACTTTCTTTTTTTACACTTTAATAAAGTCTGACTTAAGCCGATATGATCAGTCTCTTCTACTATATCAAAACCCGCTTCCTTAATACATTTGATAAATACTTCGGCGCTGTACATCTGACTGTTGCCATTAGCAAGTGCCGTAAAATAAATGGAAGTCTGTTGCAGGCAAAATGCAGCTACCTCATATTTCTGCCTGTCCCAGTAAGGCTCCAGAATAATTACTGTTCCATTTTCATCAAGTGCATTATAACATCTTTTTAAGATTGAAACAATTTCTGCCTCGCTGAAGCAATCCAGGAACTGGCTCATCCAGATTACATCAAATCCTTTTGGAAACACTATTGATTCATCCAGGATATTCACCGGTAAAAAGGATACTCTGTCGGTTAGCCCTAATTCTTCAATTCTTTTTTTAGCCACATTCGACTGGCCGGGTAAATCCATAATAGTGATCTCAACATCAGGTGAAAAAGATGTTGACGCAATGGCCCATTTGCCTGTATTGCCACCAATATCAAGCAACTTCTTTACGCCATCTTTATACACCATAGGCAATACCATCGGAAATGCATCATCGGAAAAATAATGATCGAAACTGAACCAGCTTTTTTGCACGTGTGGCGGTAATTGAGAAAGGCCCTCGTAAATGGTTGGCCAATCTCCAAATTCCTTTAAGCCAACAGGCTTGCCTGTTTCTATGCTTTCTTCTAAGTGAAAAAGTCCTTTATAATTTACGTCATGCACAAAATCCATATTGGTTCGGGTAAGCGAATCGTGTAATATAAAATAACCGGTTTTACCCAGTGTATACTTTTTGTCATTTACCAAAACAAGACCAAGACTCAGGCCCGATTCCAACAAAACCCTTACACCATAATTGGAAAGTTTTACCGCTTCTGCAATTTCTTCATTGGTTAATCCCTTTGAACCACTTTTTTCGATGAGTTCTAAAATACCTTTATCACGCAGCACCCTGGCTGCCTGAAAAATTACCGGGCCAAATGCAATCCACTGTGCCGCTTCTTTAGACTCGAATGCCGTTTTTTTATCCTTAGAGAAAAAGTTCATAAAATTTTTACTTATTGTTTACTAAAAATCATTGCTGCATTACAGCCTCCAAAACCAGAAGCCGTTTTTAAACAATTTTTTAATGGTGATGAATATAATGTTGAACAGATATTTACAGGTTGGGTAACACCGATGTTTTCAAAACCCCGTGTCGGTATTACAATGTTTTCTTTTAATGATTGAATAGAAATGATGGATTCAATTAAACCCGCTGCGCCTAAAGTATGACCATAATAACCTTTTAAACTGTTTACAGGTACCGATCGCAGTCCAGCTAAAGTAATTGCCTTGGCTTCCATTTCGTCATTAAATAAAGTTGCTGTGCCGTGTGCCGAAATAAAATCAATTTCATTTACAGATAATCCGGCTGTATTCATCGCTTTGCTTATAGCAAGATTTAATTCTTCGCCGGTACGTGACGGGCCACTGATATGATTAGCATCATTACTAACCGAGCCACCCGATAATTTTACGCCCGATGAATGCGCTGTGTTTGATGTAAGAATTACTGTGCCTGCTCCCTCGCCTAAATTAATGCCATCTCTTGCCTCATCAAATGGTTTGCAAGGAGATTGGCTTACTGCCTGAAAAGACTGAAAGCCCGATAATACAAATTTGCTGATGGTATCGGCGCCGGTAACGACCGCATGTTCGTATTGTCCCGATTGAATCAAACGCATACCAGTAAGCATTGCCAGCATGCCAGATATACAGGCATTAGAAACAATGACGGGCTTATTTGCAAATTGAAAATGATCAGCTACTAATTGAGCTGATGTATTTAGGGAAACTCTTCTATTCAGTTCTTCAGACGCCGGCTCAGTTTCCAGCAAACTTATATTGCCCTTGGTGGAAGAGATGATGAGTACCGTTTTTTTATCAGTTGCATCAACAGTACTATTCTGTAAAGCATCGCTTACAGAAGCAATGATTAGTTTTTCGAACCGGGTATATTTATTTTGAGAATTATTTGTATAGAAATTTTCATCGGCAAATAATGCCGCCTGAAAAGCTGTATCAGACATAGTTTTATCATCATGCAGCTTTACCCCCGACACATTCTGTTTAAGCTGCTCAAAATTTTGGGCAGTTGTTAAACCAATGGGTGATACAATATTATCCGAACTGATAAAAATTTCTGTCATAGTTCTTTTCATTACACCTGATCATGTTGCTTTTTCCATTCCTCAAAAAATGGCGGATTGGCCAATTGAAGCACAGAATCTTCCTTACTTAAAAAAACCTGAACAGAAGAACCGGTAGCTACCAGCACACCGGTTGATGCTTTAAATAAACGGTAAGTAAATTTAAGTTTAGCAGCTTCGGTTGGCATATATTTTGTTTCTACAATTACCTTATCGCCATAACGCAGCGATCTTTTAAAATCGCATTGCACACTAACCACCGGTATTACAAACCCAAGTTTATATACTTCCAGGTATCCCAGGTCGTGTATGTTTCCAAAAGCTTCTCTTCCATCTTCAAAATAACGGATATAATGCCCGTGCCACACAATACCCAACGGGTCTGCCTCATTAAACCTAACCTGAATTTCTGTTCTGCTGCTTAATTCTTTTTTCATAGTGCTTATGATCCGCTGCCGTATTTCGCTTTCCACTCCTTGTACTTTTTCTTTTCAATATCGTCCAATGTTTCTTTAATGGGAGATGCCCAATAATTACGAAATCCTATTCCGCCCGCTTTGCTTTCAAACCTCTCTGTCATCAGTACTTTTTTTGTTTGCATATCTATCAAAGTAACCCATAAAGACGATATTCCTTTTTTATCCATCTTCTTCATCCCTTCCATTACAAACAGCAAGCCAATGCCAGCTTTCTTTTCAATGTCTAAAGCTTTTACTACGCTGCTGATATCAGCTTCCTTCAACCGGTAAAAATCGTCTGAATTGGAGGAAACAATTTCCTCGGCATTTATTTTATCGTTCTTAGCCCTTACTGCGGTTAAATTAGTACTTACATTGCTTTTATGAAAAGCCCCTGAAATATCAAATTTTTTGGGTTCATTTACTATCAAATCATTAATACTGCCATACAGTCTGTTGCGGATGTCGAAAGAATTGGCATTGGGCTCATTAATGAGTCTGGCTTTAGTAAAGTCTATTCCGAGATACGTAAGTTTCAATTCGCTGTTATTAAAAAATTCATTCAGCGTTTGCGAAGAAGCAGATAGTGAGCTGCCCAGAAAAAGTAAAGCAGCCAGTACTGGTTTCAATTTGATTAAACGTTTCATAATCAGGAGTTTTTAATTTGATTAATAAATATTTTCATTTTGCATTGAGCAACCAATTGCCCGTTGCAGCTGATTTTTCCGGATATTAATGTTACATCAAAAATCTGATTTTCTATAGTGATTTCGGTAATTAATTCGTCACCGGTTTTTGGCAAAGCAAATACCTGTAGATTGTTAACGGCACCAATATAACCAACCAAAACGGGCTTGTTTTCTGTTTTTGAAACATAACCGGCTCTTGCTGCAGCCGTTTGTGCAATATTTTCTACTAAGCCAGGTTCTCTAAAAATACCATTTTTTACAAAAATATTATCGTCTTTTATAATGAACCCTGTAGTGGTAGTTGTTTCGCTAAAGGCCAGCAGCTTATCAACCATTACAAAAGGAGGCTTTTGCGGAATAATATCAACTATGTTGTCAATTGCTGTCATAAGGTTTTTTGCTCCCAAAAATCGTAGTAGTTAAACCACTGTTCGGGGTAATTTTTTACTTTATGCTCCATTTCAGTCGCAAAATCAAGCAGCATTTCCGGCATTACTGCATCTTTTGTTGAAACGGAATAATCTTTTATCCTACTAGCAAAGAAATGATAATGCAATTTGCTTTCTTTTACCGCAAATACAAATGATACCGGTACTTTAAATTTTGCTGCCAGCACAAAGGGTCCCATCGGAAAATTTGCTTTCTGACCCAGAAAATCTGTACTCAGAGTTTTATTGCCTTCAATAAACCTGTCGGCGTGCATACAAACCAATTCATTATTTGCAAAAGCATCGCTGATGGCGTAAATATGACTCAGGTCATTTTTTATTACAATGATCTTCATGTTGCGCTTACCGGTAACTCCCTCAAGGTATTGTTTTATCTGCTCATCTTCACCATCGTACATTACAATATTGATGGGCGTTTGCAAACGAGTAAATAAATGCCCCGCTATATCCCAGTTGCCAATATGTGCACTCAATAAAATACCGCCTTTTCCCATCGCTGCAATCTCACGCAGGTTTTCTTCTCCATCAAAATCAAAACTGAAATTATTTTTAATACCCGACATCATCACCACCTTATCGATGATACTCTGCCCCAGTAAATAATAATTTTTGTAAACTTTAAAAATGGATGAAAGCCAGCTATAGCCAAGCTTATAGCGATACAGGCGATAAATTTGCCGGGAGGCCTTAAAAGAAAAAAAGAAATAGTAAAACGCCACAAAACGCAGCAGGAAATAGGCCGGTAAAACACCAAATGTTTTTAAAACCCATACAAAAATCCGGTATCCCAGAGGAGTACCTTTGGATTTCCCTTGCCAGGCCGACATTATGCCAATTCTTTTGAATTTACACGGGAGATCACGTAATCGCAAAAATCCTGGAAAGTAGCAATATCAGTAAAGTCTTCGGGCTTTACCTTGAACTTAAAATTGCTTTCAATCACAACTACCAGGTCAATATAATCCAGGCTGTCGAGTCCGAGTGTATCTTTTAAATTGGCTTCAGGAGTCAATTTTTCCGGGCTCACTTCAAATTCCTCAATCAGGAATTCGTTAATTTTCTCTATAATCGCTTCGTTTGTCATAAGCACTTCAGTTAAATCAATTTTCTAATAATTAGTGATGAGTTAGTTCCACCAAACCCAAAAGAGTTGGACAAAAATACAACTATATCTTTTTCAACAGCCACTTTTGCTATATTCAATTTGGCCGAGTCGTCATCGGGGTTTTCGAAATTTATATTTGGAGCTACAAATGAGTTTTGCATCATCAATACAGAATACACAATTTCACTAGCCCCAGCCATCCAGCACTCATGGCCTGTCATTGATTTTGTAGAACTCACAAGCGGTCGCTGTTGCCCAAAAACCTCATCTATAGCTTTTGCCTCGCTACCATCGCCTGCCGGGGTTGATGTAGCATGTGCATTTATATAATCCACATCAGCGGCCTGTATGCCAGCATCTTTCATAGCCATGTGCAATGAACGTACAGGACCATCCACGGTAGGGTTTGAAATATGGCCTCCATTTGAAGAAAAACCATACCCAATTACTTCGCCCAATATTTTTGCACCTCTTTTTTGGGCCGATTCCAAACTTTCTAATATTACCGTTGCAGCACCGCCGCTAGGAATTAAGCCGTCACGATCACGATCAAAAGGGCGGGAAGCTTTTGTTGGGTCGTGTTCTCTTATAGAAAAGGCAGACAAAGCATCAAAAGTACCCATGGATAAATGGTTGATCTCCTGTGCACCACCACAAATTATACAATCCTGTAAGCCCGATTTTATAAAATGATAACCCAACCCAATAGAATGTGAGCCGCTTGCGCAAGCTGCACTTATAGTAAAGTTTACGCCACGTAATTTAAATATGGTAGCCAGGTTCATGGTTACCGTTGAGTTCATAGTTTGAAAAACCGCACCCGAACCAACCAGCGTTGTATCTTTTTTTTCTCTGATGATATCATTGGCTTCAATTACGGCTTTGCCCGAGCTATCGTTGCCATAAAGAATACCGATTTCATTTGCAGCGATAAAGTCTTCATCAATACCGGCATTTTCTAAAGCTTCAATTGTAGCCAAGTAAGCATACTCTCCCTGTTCGGGTAACATAATACGTGCCCGACGGTCTAATTTTCCTTTAAGCTCTGGCTTATCTACAAAACCCGTAAGTCCCGAGCGGTAACCGTACTCCTTACGCACGGGATCGAGGATGATCCCGGATTTTCCTTTGTATAGGGATTCCTTTACCTCATCCAGGTTTTTTCCTATGCAGGAATAAATGCCCATGCCTGTTATAACTACTCTGTTCATATTTTATGTCATTGGTCATTGAGTCATTTGTCAATAGGCTAAAAAAACATCGATCAATGACAAATGACTTAATGACTATTTACGAGTACAACCCTCCATTTACCGAAATAACTTCTCCAGTTACATAAGAAGCACCCGCCGAAGCTAAAAATGCTACGGTATGTGCAACTTCTTCTGCAGTACCAAAGCGCTTTAACGGCACCAGGTTTTTTAATTCCGCTTCATTCAGTCCTTCGGTCATATCTGTTTTAATAAAGCCTGGTGCTACCGCATTTACGGTAACGCCTTTGCGGCCAATTTCCTGAGCTAACGCCTTTGTGGCACCTATTACACCTGCTTTTGCAGCAGAATAATTGGTCTGTCCGGGCAGGCCTTTCAATCCCGACAAAGAAACCATATTGATGATTCTGCCATATTTCTTTTGCAGCATGCTATTAACCACCAAACGGGTTACATAAAAGAAACCATCCAGATTTGTTTTCAGTACGCTGTCCCACTGTTCATCCTTCATAAATATCATCAATCCATCGTCACGTATGCCGGCATTGTTAACCAGTACTTCAATAATTTTTTCTTCATTAGCTTCCATCCAACCGCCCAGCTTGCTTTTTATTTGTTCTTTATCGGCCACATCAAATTGAATAATCTCACCATCAACTCCTTTTTCTCTTACCAAAGCCAATGTATTATTCGCTTCTTCTTCGTTCGATTTATAGTTGATCAATACATTATAACCCATCTCAGCCATTTTTATACAAACGGCCCTTCCTATTCCTCTTGATCCTCCTGTTACTAATGCAAACTTCATGTGTATGTTATGTTTTTTCTACTTTGTTAATCTGATGTTTTTAATTTTAAAATGCTGTCAGGGTGAGCCTGTCGAACCCGGCCTGTTATAATTAACCCGCCTTCGACAAGCTCAGGCTGACAGTTTTTTATATTCAGATTTCAAAATCAAGAAATAACTTTCTTTGATATCTTACCCAATTTAAACGAAACCACCGGATCGGATTTCTCAAAATACTTTCTGATTCTTTCCAGGTCTTTATACTTGGGCAGGTCTTCTATAAACTTCGGAAACAACTTTCTTACCTCGATATAAATATGATGCGTTTCGGATGATAACCTATCGGTGCATTTTAAATAATCAATGGCCTGTAAAACGGTCATCATCTGTATAGTTAATACCTCAAAAGAGTTATCAATAACACGTTTGGTCATCAACGCAGCATTGCAACCCATACTTACAATATCCTGATTGTCGTTGTTATTTGGGATACTGTGTACGTACATCGGGAACGACATCGTTTGATTTTCGGCCACCGTTGAAGTAGCGGTAAACTGCATACCCTGCATACCAAAATTAAAGCCCAACACACCCAGATTTACGAAGGGTGGAAATTTCTGATTCAGCTTTTCGTTGAGTAAATAATTCAACTGCCTTTCGCTCAACATAGATAATTTGGTGATGGCAATTTTTAATTTATCCATCTCCAGCGAAACATAATCGCCGTGGAAATTACCGCCATGAAAAATATTTTCGTTCTGATGATCTATCACCGGATTATCATTAACTGAATTCAATTCATCAACCACCACTTTCTCGGCATGGCAAATAGTATCGTAAATGGGGCCCAGTATCTGAGTAACACAACGCAGCGAATAATATTCCTGCACTTTGTCCTGAAATACTTCCTGGTCAAGCTTTTCAGGATTGTACAAATGCTCGGAGCGGCTACGGATCATCTTGCTATCCTTTAAAATATCTCGTAGTTGCGCAGCAATTTTATTCTGCCCTTTGTGATGCTTCACAATATTCAGTTCGTAAGAATAATGATCATCAAAAGCTTCTACAACTTCGTTGATCATAGCTGATAACATCACCGACCACTCCAACAGTTTTTGTGCCTGTATGATGTTTACCATGCCAATACCCGTCATGGCCGATGTGCCGTTTAAAATAGCAAGGCCTTCACGAATATGAATGGTAAGTGGTTTAATTTTTAATTTAGAAAACACATCTGCAGTTGATTGCACTTCTCCTTCATAGACAACTTCACCCTCGCCAATTAATACCAGTGCCAGGTGCGCCAGTTGCACAAGATCGCCGCTGGCACCTACACCGCCGTGCTCATAAATACAAGGAGAAACATCTTTATTGATAAGATCTTTGAGTAATTCAACAATTTCGGGGTGAACACCTGAGTAAGCCTGCATTAAACTATTCAGCCGGGCAATCATCACGGCTTTAACCATAATGGGGTTCATAATATTGCCGCCGCCAGAGCTATGGCTTCTTATTAAATTATACTGAAGCTGTAATAGGTTTTTTTCGTTAACCTTATACTGCGCCATGGGCCCAAAACCCGTATTTATGCCATAAATGAGCTTATTTGAAGAGAATTTCTGCAAAAAACTGAAATTCACGTTCACTTTTTCAACTGTCAGCGTATCTAAAGCAACCTGCTTATCCTTATATAATATTTCAGCGAAATTTTCTAAGGAAAGCGCCCTGTCTCCTACATGTACCATGGTCCGAATTTTTAATGCAATTATTTTAATTGGTAACTATAAGGGTAAAAATAGAATAAAGAATTCAAACTTTAATTTTTTGCCTTAATATATGAAGATATTAAAAATCAAAGTTTTAAATATGTGGCTGTTGGGTATTTTCTTTAACCCGTTTTTTGTATATTTTAGCAGTATTCACCACAAAACATCTTTTTTATGAAAAAATTAGCGACTGTTTTAGCTGTATTGGCAATTTCCCTCTGTTTTTTGCCCGCCAACGCCCAAAAAATTAAAAAAACAAGTGGAAACGACGATATATTAAAACCAGAGACTAGTATTAATATAGAGTTTAATTACGATGATTTAAGTGTTGGCAAGTATAAATCTGAACAAGAATATATTACCGCCAAAACAGAGGAGTATAATAGTAAGGAAGCTGGTAAAGGAGATAGCTGGGCGGCTAGCTGGAAGAATGATAAAGAATCGAGATTTGAGCCAAAATTTCTTGATTTGTTTAAGGAGCACAGTGGCATGACAGTTGAAAAGGGAGCCAAGTACACGTTAATATTTAAAACAACCGCTATAGAGCCGGGCTTTAATGTAGGCGTTATGCGTAAAAATGCTCAAATTGACGGAGAGGTTTGGATTGTAGAAACAGCTAATCGTGCAAATAAAGCAGCAACCTTTACCATAACTAAAGTGCCAGGCGGCACTGCATTTGGCTACGATTTTGATACCGGCTTACGCATTTCCGAAGCTTATGCTAAAGCTGGAAAATCTCTGGCAAAAAAACTTAAATAGTCGAAAATAAAATACATCTTTGCCAACGGCTTCCTTAAAGGAAGCCTTTTTTTTGTCAAATTAAAATCACGCAAATGAAACTTATCAGATTTTGCTTAAGCATTGCCGCTGTATTATTTGGAAGCATGAGCAGTTTTGCTCAAGAAGTTGATTTATCCAAGGGAGACCTCTCTATTCTAAAAGGAGAAAAAACGATTAACATTGAATTTACTTTTGAAAAAACATCGGTTGGTGATTTTGGAAAGGAGGCTGATTTTATAAAAAAGAAAACAGAAGAATACAATGCTAAAGAACCAGGTAGCGGAGATAGATGGGCGGTTAAATGGGAAGAAGACAAAACAACTAAGTTTGCGCCAAAATTTATTCTTGGTTTTACCAATACCAGTAAAATATCGTTTGACTCAACTGCCAAGTATACACTCATCTTTAATTCACGAGCCATAGAACCTGGTTACAGTGTTGGTGTTTCTAAAAGAAATGCCGGGGTTGATGGCACGGTTACTATAGTGGAAACTGCAAACCGCAGCAAAAAACTGATTGTGCTTTCTGTAGAAAGGCCCGGCGAAAATATGTTCAGAGGTGCAGCTTTTGATGCCGGATCAAGAATTGCAGATGCCTATTATCTCGACGGCCAGAAAACAGGAAAGTTCATCGTTAAGAATATTAAATAATTCTTAAAAGCTCTGATATTATTCACCACAGATTTAATTCACCATTATAAAACAATCACTCAAAACAAATCAAATGAGGTACTTACTTTTATTTGCAGCTATCTATTTGGCTGCTCCTGTCACCGCACAAAGCAAAAAATTCAACTTTAAACTGGGAGCACAATATGAGCTGCCCCGTAAATCGGAAGATCTTTCTTTTTTTGGAAATCAAAAAGATGGCATCATCAATCTTTCACTTAAAAAAGACGAACTGACCGTTGTGGGTTTTGATTCCAAATCATTAAACATGACAACTGAAAAAATAATTGAATTGCCTGAGGCAACAAGAAATTTCAACAGCGAAGTAGTTTCTGATTTTAGCAGCACCAATTATTTCTGGATGCACAGCGATTGGGATAAAGATGATAAAACTGAAACCCTTTATTATGATAAAATAGATGTGGCTAAGGGAAAACTAACCAACAGCAATACCAAAATGTTTCAAACCACTAAACTGAGCGGAGATCTGGTAACAACAGGGCTTTACCAGTATAAAGTTGAAAACAAGTACCAGTTCAATTACGATGCTGCCCGTAAAATACTACTGGTAAGCTATCGGTTATGGCCAGAAGAGAAAAATGACAAGAAAAATTACGACAAGTTAGGTTTGCAGGTTTTTGATGAAAATATGAATAAGCTCTGGGGTGGTGAATTTACGATGCCTTACACAGAGCAGATTATGGACAATTCTGATTTTTCGGTTGATGGCAATGGTAATGCTTATATGCTTGCAAAAGTGTATGATTCGGAAAAAAGAAAAGAGAAAGATAAAGAAACCGGAATGCCTGCTTATCATTTTGAAGTATTGAAATTTGTGAAAGGCGAAAAGAAATTAATTTCTGCAGTCCTTACACTGGATGACAAATTCATTAATGAAACATCGTTAATTGAGAATTTTAATAAGGAGATGCTTATCGCTTGTACCTACAGTAAAAAATCTAAGGGTAAAGGAACAGATGGTGTGTTTTTGGCTACTATGGACCAAAATAATAAAGTAGTAAAATTTAAAGATGGATACTACCAATTTCCGCTGGCAGACCTAGAGAAATTTGAATCGGCGAGAACCAAAAAGAAAATGGAAAAAAAGGAAGATTATGAAGCACCTAATTTAGTAGTAAGAGAAATATTGCTTGAAAGCGATGGTAGTGTGCTAATGGCACTGGAAGAGTATTACAAAGTGGTTTACAGAACCTACGACAGTAGGGGTCAAGTAAGAACCAATACTACATTTCATTATGAAGATATAATTGCCGGTAAAATAAATGCAGCGGGCAAGTTTGAATGGTTAAGAAAAATACCAAAAAAACAAAAGGGAAGCACTACTAGTTATTCTTATGCAATAAATTATAATCTGCCGGGCACCATGGGTTATAAAATGATCAGTGATGAATCGGGTTATTATTTTTTGTATCTGGATAATAAAAAGAATATGGATATTATGGAAGACGAAGTTCCTAAATACCACGTTGACGGATATGGCGGTCAGGTGGTAGTTTCAAAATTAGATCATGCTGGGGTTATTACAAATAAAGTGTTGTTGTTTGATACCAGAGAAGAAGAAGTAAAAGTATTACCTGCAAAATTCAGAAGAATAAATGGCAACCAGTTTATTGGAAGAGCTGTTATGAAAAAGAAAAATAATTATCAGCCTTTGTTGATAACCGTAAACTAATTTGTTAATCGTAACAGTTAATAATAAAGCCAGGAGTTCCCAAGATAGGGCCTCCTGGTTTTTTAATAATGACGACTGATTACATTTATAAGGTATGCATATTTAATATCATTTTCTTACCAACCGGTTGCACATGCAGCCATAATCATCAGATTTATGAAATATCTATTTTTAGTTACAGTTAGCTTTTTAACTGTTTCTGTATTTGCACAAAGCAAAAAATTTACTTTTAAACTGGGTACAGAGTACGAGCTGCCTAGAAAATCTTCAGACCTTTCTTTTTTTGGCAATGATAAAGAGGGCATTGTAAATATGGGTTTAAAAAAAGACGAGCTTACCATTCTGCGGTTTGATCCTAAAACATTAGCACAATCAACCGAAAAAGTAATTGCGTTACCAGAAATGACTAAAAATTTTAACAGCGAAACCGTTGTTGATTTTGGCACCAACTATTACTGGATACATAGCGATTGGGATAAATCATCAGAAACAGAATCGCTTTACTACGATAAGATTAATGTGGTATCGGGCGTAATTACAGAGTCGAATAAAAAATTATTTGATGCAGAAAAAATTAGTGGAAGCGGCGGAGCAATGACTGGCTTTTACCGTTACAAAGCGACAAACAAATACGACTTTAATTTTGACGCTGATAATACCAAATTGCTGGTAAGTTACCGCCTGGCTCCAGAGGAGAGGAATCGTAAGAAAAGTTATGATAAAATGGGTTTCTATGTGTATGACCGGCAAATGAATAAGATCTGGAACAACGAATTTACAATGCCTTACACAGATCAGATCATGGACAATATTGATTTTTCTGTTGACTCAAAAGGTAATGCCTATATGCTCATCAAAGTTTACGACTCTGAGAAAAGAAAAGAAATAGATAAAGAAACAGGTAAGGCCGGCTATCACTACGAAGTATTAAAGTTTTCTAAAGACAATAAGGACATTATCAACAGCACTATTTCTATTGATGACTATTTTATTAAGGAAGCTTCATTAATTGAGAACACAGAACATGATATGGTAATAGCCTGCACGTACAGCAAAAAAGCAAAAAGCTATGGAACCGATGGTGTTTTTCTGGCACTGATGGACCAGTCGGGTAAAATCAATAAATATAAAAACGGTTACTACGAATTCCCGCTGGCTGAACTGGAGAAATTTGAATCGGCACGTACCAAAAGAAAAATGGAAAGAAAAAAAGATTATGAAGCACCTAATTTAGTGGTGAGAAATATTGTTGTTGAAGCAGATGGCAGTTTATTTATAGCCTTAGAAGAGCATTATATTGTTACAACAACTACTTACGATTCAAAAGGAAACTCGCATACAACAACTACATACTATTATGAAGACATGCTGGGTGCAAAAATAAGCAAGACGGGAAATTTTGACTGGCTGAGAAAACTCCCAAAAAAACAAAAAGGCGGCAGCGGCAGAGGCACAATGGGTTATAAATTAGTGAGTGACGCAACTGGTTACTACTTTTTGTACTTAGATAATAAAAAGAATATGGAGCTGGATGAAGATGAAGTGCCTAAATATCATGTGGATGGTTTTGGCGGGCAAGTAGTAGTTGCTAAAATTAATAATGCCGGCGAAATATCTAAAGAGCTAGTCTTTGATACTAGAGAAGAAGAAGTAAAACTGTTTCCTTCGCAATTTAAAAGAATTAATGGAAACCAGTTTATTGGTCGTGCAAAGATGAAAAGGGGAGGTTATCAGCCGCTACTGATTACAGTTAATTAACTTAAAATAAAATTATACAAAGGAGGCTGTCATAAAAGACAGTCTCTTCTTTTAGAACACTTTTTCAAAACTATCAGATAACTCTCCTTCTATCCGCATAATCTTGCTTAAATAAATATCTTCTCCTTCTAATTTGTTTAAGTAAGATTCACGAGTTGTTAATGATAACCATAAACGGCTGCAATGTTCAGTGTCATTTGTCATTGTATTCGCCATCATGCGTGACCTTGCTGCAAGTGCCGCTCCTGTGGCCAAATGAGAAGCATTTGTTGATGCATATTTCAGTAAAGCTTCCAACGCTGCATCTTCGCAACCGCCTACATACGCAACAGCAATACCAACACCACGCCAGAGATCAGCATGCTTGTTGGATTCAAAAGTTTCAATTCGGCTATGTATATTGTTTATGTCTGCTTTTTCGGAGTACCATATACTACGACCAATACCTTGATTGTACATTGGCATAGCTTCTGCAGGCAAATAGTTCGGCAATTCTTCTTGTAAAACCGTTCGTCTGTATCTGAAACTGCCATCGTAGTAACCACAACCATCTGCAATTCTAAAATAAAACTTTGTGTTGATTTTTTCTACCGCGGTTAAAAAAGAAATTTTCAATTTTGCAATCGCCCAGCCAAGCCCAACGTAAACCTGTGCCTGATGTGCCAAAGCTGCACCATTTAAAAACGAAAGCCAGTCGCCCGGAAAGCTGTCCGTTTCAAAACTTTTAATGGCTATCGCCATGGAAGCGCTTTCATAACCAATAGACTTAAATTCATTCTCAGTATTTTCCAGATATACCGTCAATGCCTCTAAGTTATTGTGCGTTGCATGAAACAGCTGCGTATCTAAAAAGATAGATTTTATTTTCTCTGTTTTTTCGAAAGCTGTATTCATGGCTAATGCTATTTATAAAAAACTGGAAATATCTCAGACAACTGTTACTTCTTTTTTCGGGTAAAACCACATTACATCAACATCTTTCGTCAGTGCATCATCGGGAGCTATTGCCTCAGATGATTCTGTGTCCAACATCATTGCTCCTTCAGTTTTTCCGAGGTTGATGGTATACGGATTCACTTTTATTTCGGGTGATGTGCCGTTTACCTCTGCGCTCACTAATCTGAAAATGGCCACAGCCAATTGTTCCAGAATATTCATATTCTTTTTTATCTGCTCAATCAGATCACCCGGCTCTCGTTGCACTTCAATTTCTTCCTGAAATTTTCTTAAAAAAGCCAGATCAAAAGGATCAATATAACGGTTCGAAAATATTTGCGTTTCAAACGGTCGCCATTCTAAAAATAAATCCTGCATGGTTTTATTTAACTGCCCAAACTTACGGCCCAGACTGTCTTTAGCGGCAAAGAGATCTTTAAGTATCCGCAGGTTTACAAATGCTTTGTTTGCAAATAAATGTGCAGGAACTGCCCAATAGGTTGCCCAATCCCAGAAAATTTTTATCACCATTATCTGGGTATTGCCCATCAGCAAGTATTTATTCTGATAAACCGGTATCCAGCTATCAACCAATGCCAGGTGCGACTTTTCATAAACCGTAACACGGGTTTCAATGTCCTCTCCGTCCAGGTCACGCAATATCAAATCGCTTAGCCAGGAATTATTCATGGCGATAAAATCGGTGCCCGGCGAATACAAGGGATCTAAAAATGCACCAGACTCTCCGGTTACTCCCCAGCGGTCGTTTGAGTAAATTTTTTGAGTATGATGTGCGTAATGCTTCAGAATTTTAAAATCGAGTAAACCATCGCCCTGCCCTAATGGTTCCAACATTTTATAAGGGAGCGGCTCATTTACTTTCATCCACTCAACTGCTTTTTCATACGTGTTGAATGTTTCAAAAGGATGAATTGCCGGATCGGCCACAATGCCAATACTTGTATTCTTTGACCCCAACGGAATTACCCATAGCCAATAGCCGCTGTCCATAAAGTGCACGGTACTTAAATAACGTAAACCCGGTTCAAGGTAAGATTGCCATTCTTTATTATCAGTCCAGCTATCAACATCAATAACACCTTTAAGCCGCCACCACACCGCATTGCTATGATGTTCCATTGGTTTTTGAAACTGCAATTTGCGTTTCATAATACTAGCCCTGCCCGATGCATCGGCAACCCAGCGGCATTTTACTTTTATCTCTTCACCGCCTTTTATGTAAGTTACTTCATGACCATTATCGACAGAAATATCTACCCCAGAAGCCTTGGCGCCCAATATAAGTTCGGTTCCTTTTTCCTGCGTAAGTTTCATTAGGTGATTTTCCAGAGTGCCCCTGTCGAGTTGGTGGCTGGGCACCGGCAAACGAAAGCGTGGCCCCAGTTCTACCCGACTGGAAATATCTTCTTTGGTATTGTTCTTAAAGAAAAACCGCAGACCGTGTTTGGGCAGCTCGTGTTCTTCCAGATATGGAATGAGTTGTAATACTTCTCTTAAGTAATGCGGACCAAGCTCAACAGTTGATTCGCCTACTTTATGGGCGGCTGTTGAAGCCGCTGTTTCTCTTCTTTCCAAAACA
>JBBKXU010000410.1:0-4371 GCA_037969645.1 Ferruginibacter sp.
ATGTTATTGCATGGCTTATTTGGAGCTCTTAGCAATTTTCAGTTTCTGATTGAGCATTTTCGTAAAACAAACAAAGTAATTGTTCCGCTGTTGCCTTTGCTTGAGCTGGACCTGTTGCATACCTCTGTAGGTGGCCTTCAAAAATTTGTACATCGTTTTGTTGAGCACCGTGATTATAACAATATCCATATGCTGGGTAATTCGCTGGGTGGCCATGTGGCGCTGGTGCATATTTTAAAACATCCCGAGCGTATTAAATCCATAACACTTACGGGCAGTTCTGGTTTATTTGAGAACGGTATGGGCGACACTTATCCCAAGCGTGGCGATAAAGAATACATCCGTAAAAAAACCGAGCTTACTTTTTACGATCCCGCTATGGCAACCGAAGAATTGGTAAACGAAGTTTTTGAAATTACCAATAACCGGATGAAAGTGATAAAAATAATTGCATTGGCTAAAAGTGCGATTCGCAATAATCTTGGAGAAGAGCTAAATCAGATAAAACAACCGGCATGCCTGATATGGGGCAATAATGACACCATTACGCCGCCGTTTGTTGCTAAAGAATTTCACCGCCTGATGCCAACCAGCGAGTTGCATTTTGTTGATAAATGTGGCCATGCACCTATGATGGAAGTACCCGAAGAATTTAACAGACTGCTGGATGCGTTTTTAACTAAATTAAAAACGCCGGCTGCAACAGTTTAGTAATTTTAGTTGTCTTTATAGGTATTACATACTTTTAAACAACGTTAATTCGTTATTATCATAGCTGTTGCTAACCTAAATCAGTTATATGTTAACCATCGAACTTATAAATAACAATATCCCCCGCCTAAAGCTTAAAGACTCGGTAAGCAGGGCATTGCAGCTCATCAACGATTTCCGCGTTACACATTTACCTGTAGTTAAAGGCGAAAAATTTCTTGGCCTTATCAGCGAAGAAGATCTGATTGATCAAGAAGAACCCAAAATGCCCATAGAGCTGATGCAGGAATTATTTATACAAGCATCGGTACACGATAATGAACATTTTTTAAATGCTGTAACCTGCAGTAACCAGTTTGATACTACCGTAGTACCGGTTGTTAATGATGGCAATGAATTGATGGGCGTTATAACAACACCTGAACTTTTAAAAACAATCGGCAACTTTGCAGGCACCAATGAAATAGGTGGCATTATAGTGCTGGAAATGGAACGAAGTCAGTTTGCCATATCGGAAATAAGCAGGATTGTAGAAAGCAACGACGCCACTATTCTTCATTTAAATACAACAGTTCATGCCGAAACGGGGATGCTTACTGTTACACTACACATTAATAAAAAAGAAATTTCAACTATAGTGGCAACTTTCGAAAGGTACGATTTTGATGTGCTCTACTATTTTGGCAACGAGAATTTTGAAAACGAAATTCACAGCAACTACCGCCACCTGATGAACTACCTGGATATTTAAGGTTGCTCAACTTCCGTTAATTTTACAGCCAGCCTGCAATGCAAGCTGTTTTATGCAATGACCAATTATAGAAAAATAATTTGCTGCTCACTGTTAATACTGTCTTCGGGTCTTTGCTATGCTCAAAAATCTAAAACGGGTTTTGTTATTTTATCAGATACGGCTTTGCTTAAGGCAAATACCGGTTCTAAGGTTTGTATCAAGAACCTCTCTGTTATCGGCACAAAAAAAACTAAAGTTTATATTGTTTACAGAGAAATTCATTTTAAGCAAGGCGATTCTCTTTTAATTACCGATTTGTATAAAGAACTGGAGCAGGCCCGGTTTCAGGTGTACAACACTACCCTATTTAATGAAGTCAAATTTGAGCTTACCGCAATAGATGCATACAATGTAAATATTAATGTGCAGTTATTAGAGCGCTGGTATTTTTATCCGGTTCCGCAGTTTCAATTAATTGATCGCAATTTTAACGACTGGTATAAAACACATAAAGCTAGTTTCGACCGGGTGAATTACGGCTTAAAGCTGGTTCATTATAATCTGAGTGGTCGCCGAGACCAATTGCGTATCTACCTGATAAATGGCTATACACGTAATATTTCTTTTTCTTATAGCAATCCATATAGCAGCAAATCTTTAAACGAAGGTTTTAGTGTAGGCGCCGGGTATTCTCAAAACAGGGAGATTGCTTACAAAACAGATTCGGCCAATCAAACGCTGTTTTATAAAAAGCCCGATTTTACCCGTAACAGCTTTTATGCAACGGCGGGTTACTCCATCAGGCGGGGCCTTTTTAAAAAACATACTTTTAATGTAAGCTATAACCACCAGCGGGTTGATGATTCAATAATCAATATTAAATACAACCCTAATTATTTTAACGACCCGGTTCATTCTAAAGATATTGTTGAGTTCAGTTACACGCAACAATACGCCAACGTAAATAACAACTCCTACCCGCTAACCGGCAGAACCGGTTTCTTTTCTATTCAAAAAATAGGGCTTGGACTTACCGGCGGTATCAACATGTTAAGCCTGGAAGCTGGTTACACTAAATATTTTGATTTGGGTAAAACCTGGTACAGCAGCGTTCATCTTAATGGAAAAGTAAAACTACCATTTGAACAGGCCTATATAAACCAGCGTGGGCTCGGTTATGGCGAAAATTATTTACGTGGATTGGAGTATTATGTGGTTGACGGCGTGGCAACAGCATTGGTAAAATCTACATTAAAGAAAAAGATAGTTGCGTTTAACGTACCGTTTCCTTTCTTTCCAAAGCTGCTCACAAAAATTCCGTTTACGCTGTTTGCAAAAACTTATGCCGATTTTGGTTACGCCTACAATAAAAAAACAACCTATACTTATCTGAACAACCGATTACTATATTCTGGTGGTTTTGGTATAGATATACTTACCTTGTACGATATAAACCTTCGCTTTGAGTACAGTTTTAACCAATTAGGCGAAAACGGTTTATTTTTACATAATCAATCAGGTTTTTAATTGAAAACAAAAATTAAAATACTCCGCCAGATGGCGGTTTTGAGGCACATGAAAATAGCAATCTACAGCAGGGGTATCGAAAATAACCAGCACGAGGATATTATTCAATTGTTGGACGAGCTCGCCCTGAGCGGCGTTGAACTTGTTTTCTATCAGGATTTTTTTAACCAATTCTACTCATCTATCAGTGCAAATGCAAAATATTCCACTTTCAATTCATCCGATGATCTCGATAAAAATATAGACTTCATCATCAGTCTTGGTGGCGATGGCACATTGCTTGATACTGTTACTTTGGTGAAAGACAGTGGTATTCCTGTTGCCGGAATCAATTACGGTCGCCTTGGTTTTTTAGCCAATATTGGTAAAGAAGATTTGATTACGGCGGTGGAAGCATTGGTTAACCGCACGTATGTGCTTGATAAGAGAACATTGATACATGTAGATTCGGATACACCACTTTTTGGCGATGCTCCTTATGGCCTTAATGAATTTACCTTGCATAAAAAAGATTCATCACCTATGATTAAAATTCACACATACCTTAATGGTGAATTTTTAAATACTTATTGGGCCGATGGATTGATTGTAAGCACGCCAACCGGCTCCACAGGCTATTCCTTAAGCTGTAATGGCCCGGTTGTTTTCCCCGATAGTGGCAGTTTTGTAATTACGCCCGTATCGCCACACAACTTAAACATACGCCCCATTGTAGTGCCCGATAACAATGTAATTTCTTTTGAGGTAGAAGGCAGAACTGATGGTTTCCTTTGTACTTTAGACAGCCGCCGTGAAATTGTAACAAAAGACATTCAACTGGCTGTAAAGAAAGAAAGCTTTGGCTTTAACCTTATCCGCCTTAACGAAAATAATTTTCTGCAAACGCTGCGTAACAAGTTGAGTTGGGGTTTGGATAAGCGGAATTAATATTAATTGTGGAAGTGATTAATTTTCTAATAATTAGCGGAGCTATTAGTTTCCTGTGCAAAGTTGCTCTGCACTTTTATCTAGATTATAAACGGAAAGGTGCAGCTTATCTGATGCCTTATTTCATAGAAACAGCAATAAGGGGATTGCGCCTTTTTCTACACTATTTTGAGGAAGTAAATAAAGAACTAAAGTTTATAAAAAGGCTCTGCAATATTTTTTATTTTTACAGCCTTTTTAGTGTCATCACAGTTCTAATTCTGAAGTTGTTTATTGCTAAATATTTAATAGCACTTAGTTAACTACATTATCTATCGTGCTATTTTAGCCTACCTTTACGGCAATTTAATTATGCCATCCAAATCAACAAAACTCCGCTCAATATTCATCCTCTATTGGTTTTTGCTGTCCTATATTCTGGTAGCATTAATCTGGTGGTTTATTGCCCTTAACCGGCAAAACCATCAAATGGC
>JBBKXU010000411.1:0-8341 GCA_037969645.1 Ferruginibacter sp.
CCGGTAATACCAATTGGTAAATCGTACCATATTTTATTACCAATACTTCCCAGTCCACTGGCAACACCGGCTGTTAAACCTGCATCGAGGCCCAATAAACTCTGGCCTGCCGTTAATACGAAGTTGGCTGTTCGGCCCGTACCAGGATTAGCATCGCTATTGGTAGTACCTGTTGCTGAGGTAGTTCCGGTAGAACTTGTAAAACTAAAACCAGCCGGCAAATTGCTGAAGCCCACACTGTAGGTTCCGGCAGCAAGGTTTACAAATTGATATAGACCGTTTGAATTTGTTGCTGTAGTAGCTATAGCAGTACCTGCAGCATTGTATAATGTTACCGTTACACCGGCAATATCGGGTTCGCCGGCATCTTGTGCACCATTATTATCTGCATCAAACCAAACACGGTCGCCAATTCTGGCGGTACCGGCTGGTGTATTTTGTATTACGCCTGCATCAACCGATGGATTGCGTTGGCCCTGCTGAATTCTATATATTCTGGTAAAGCCTGTGGCTGCATCAGCATCACTGTCGGTAAATTCATTGGTGCCTGTATTTTTGGCAACAAAACTATAACCTACTGGTAGCACAAAGCCTACCATATATTTTGTACCTGTAGATGATACTGCAGGCAGATTATTGAAAATATAATATCCGAAAGCATTAGTTACGGTAGTTAAATAAGGTACTGTTGCTTCCGCACCAGTAATATTTCCGTCACCATTACCATCTCTGTACAAATTAACTGTTACGTTTGGTACGCCTGGTTCTCCAGCGTCCTGTATATTGGCGGTTCCGCCCGGTAAATCTATCCATACCTTATCGCCAATACTGGCGGTGGCCGAATTTGCTAAAATTAATCCTGCATCTATACCGGTAATTTGAGTACCGGCAACACCCGAACTAAATACGGTTGTCTTGCCTGTTGTTGCGTTAACATCGCTGTTAATGGTTGCATTGCCTGTTGTGGTACCCGAAGTGATAGTAAACAACATGCCTACAGGCGGCGTAAAACCAACAATGTAGTTTGTACTTGCAGGAAGGCCGGTAAATATATAAAGGCCACTTGCATCGGTTACAGTGGTAGCTACAATAGTTATACCGTCTGCTGCAAATAATGTTACCGTTACGCCGCTGATACCGGGTTCTACACCGTTTTGTGTTCCGCTGCCATCAGTATCCAACCAAACCCTATCGCCAATACTGTTGCCGGCAGGTTGGGTAAAGATTAATCCTGCGTCTATATTTCTTTCGTTTTCGCCATTGGTTAATACAATGTTGGCAGTGCGGCCTGTAGTGGCATTTACATCGCTGCCGTTAGCTGCAGTGCTGCCTCCGGTTAATGTAGTATTATCGTTATTATTTGTTTGTGTAGTAAAGCTATAATTTGGAGGAGCGGTAAATCCAACCTGATAAGTACCAGCTGCTAAATTATCAAACAGGTAAATACCATAGGCATCGGTAACCATATTACCGATTACAGTCCCTGCATTATTATACAGTGTTACAGTAATGCCAGCAATACCTGGCTCACCTGCATCCTGTATTCCGTTTTGATTGTCATCACGCCATACTTTATCTCCTAAAGAGGCCAATGGTTTAAAACCAAAATCGAGGTTATGGTTATTTTCGCCGAGGCCGCCTATTGTAATCATAATTTGCGGAAAACTTGTTGCTCCGGTTGATAATTCTCCATCGCTATCGCTTAGCCCAATTTGGCCATTACCAATTTTATTTTTAATTGTAAGCTGACGTCCGGCAAGGTCCGCAATTCCAATACCAAGAGTACCATTCCAATCGGCCGCTGCAACTCTCACAATATAACCCGAACCATATTTTAGTCCCGGTTGATTACCAGCAGTCCCCGGATCGCCATCAGGCACATTACTGTTATTAAAATACCATTCGCCTGACGCGTTTGTAATTACAGTGCCTAAAACTGCGCCATCGGGAATTCCATCCTGATTAAAATCGGCGTATAACTCTAATGATACGTTTTGAATACCCGTTTCACCGGCATCCTGAATACCATTGCCGTTAGCATCGTTCCATATCCGGTTTCCAATTTCTACAGGAGGTTCGGTTCCAAAAAATTCTATATCGCCCAGACTTATAGCTTTACCGAAGCCGGCAACGCTTGAACCTGTCAATTGATACTGAGAACCTGAAACTTCTAATCCTGTGGTCATAGACAGCCTTTTTACTCCCCCTGAGTTAATGGCTAATGGATCCATAGTGCCAAAAAACAATTCACCGGAACCCGGCAAAAATGCCAGCCCGCCAATAGCGGTTTCAGAGTGTGTTGTACCAAAAGCATCTCCCTTAAAAAACTCGCTGTTGCCCGGACCTTGATTATTGGCTGCGCCGCTGTTATACGAACTGCCGTTGCCTGATGTATAAGCACCATTATTTTCTATAGTAAAAGTTCCATTACAATTATTACCAGCCATCAATACATCTCCACCTACTGCATAACGCATTAGAGTGGTGCTTACAGCAAGATCTTGATAGTTGTCTTCACTCCACTGATGGCCACCCCTATCAAAAAACGACATGATCATATCTCCTCTGTCATCAAATTCTATATTCGCCAACATTGGCGTTGGGTAAGTTCTGTTTGTACCAGTACCCACTGTAGTGGTTGTATTATTTGACCATGGGTACCACTGGAGTCCATAATCCGGTGTACTCCACGTCATAGCACTTCCCTTTACATAATTAAGCGGATAGTTAACTACAGCAGTTGCTGTGAAAGCGGGTGTGCTGGTAGCATTATTTAACTCAAAAACATAAGCCCGTAAATTAGCAGCCGTGCCCAAATTTTCGGCAGTTGCTACTGCTCCCACATACAATTTGCCCCTGTAAAACTTAGCTCCAAAAGGCCTCAATACCCCATTTGTAACTGTTGTAGCAGGTAGCGAATAACTCGTCACTGCAACTACTGCAGTTGGGTTATATGCATTATTCAATTCCAACCGGTAAACTTTGCGATCGTAAAGATTGATACTGAATAAATACCTCCCATCGTCACTAATCTCCAAATCGCCCAATCCTACTTTTCCCACCTGATCAAAGGCAGCTGGATCCCAGTTCTCAACAGTATTTGCATTTGGCAATCCCCTGTTTACGTTAGTACCTAAAACTCCCATTCCTACTGGCTTGCCGGAAGCAGCGTCTGTAGATCCCAAGTAATTAATAATTGTATTTGACCCTGTGAGTGAATAGCTTGTGCCTGATCCATAAGCAGGTGGTGTAGCGGCTGCGTCGGCACGGGTACGATAAGCACCGCCATTTGCGACAGCATCCATATCATAAAAATTAACAACTGTGAAAGATGTTGCAGTTGGTGTAAGCAAATAAATTCCGCCGCTACCCATAACCCCTAATCCTGAATGACGTTTTACAAAAGCAGATGTAAAAACTTTGCCTGCTTGTCTGCTATATGCAACACCCCAGGTAGCGCCAATGGTAGTTCCCGTTAAAGTTAAAGTTGGCGGTGTAGCTGCCATTGTTCCGGCACTATTGTACGGGAATCCAACAAACCAGTTTGAGGAGGCAGCATTTCCTGAGCCAAGCGGATTACCGTTGGTATGCCTACTCATGTATACCATAGGATTGGTAGAAGATACAAAATCGGATGGTTTATGAATAGCATAAGTTATCGCCGTTGTACCTCCGGTTACAAAACGAACCGAAGAACCAACAGTCGCACCGTTTCCTGAGCTATAATCGATATTTGGGTCGAGACCACATGCGCCTGATGCCGGAATAATAAATTCCATTCGCACTGCCACTGCATTTGCGATGGAGCCGGTATTAGACCCCGGCGTTCCGTTGTAGGTGCTCCCTGTTAGTGGAATACTAAATGTACCAGCTACAGTTGTTGTATAGGATGCAATTAACACATCATTACCGTTGTAAGCATTTACAATAATGCCTCTAACCAATGGTTCAATAGTGGGAGCCGCTGTTTGGCGGGTACCATTACCATTCAGGTCACGAAAAACCGTTCCGGTGGTTTGGGCTTTAAGTACTTGGGTAAAAGCTATGCAAAAGATAGCCAGGAAAATTCTGGTAAAATTTTTCATTCTGTTTGGATATTGGTTAGGGCCAAAAAAACTTATGTGTTTTAAATTAATTCACAGGCCCTTTAAACGTTTTATTGTAATATATTATTGTTCGGCTTGTAGATGGATTTCGACTATTAGGAAAAAATGTTGGTAAATCTACTGCCAATCAACCTGTATTTTTACTATTTCCGATCAGCTGAATTGACCATACTTTTAGCCTTTTTGCTGATTGAGCCTAATTCTTAGGTTCGCCAGCATTTCGAATTCCTCCAATTTTTCATAAAAGTAGTTGCCGATTTCTTAAACTAATTTTTTTTTAGCTAATACCCTGATTTATGCAGTTTAAACCTGTTTTTTTGTCTTTAAGCACCTAAGAAATTATTTCAGTTGCTGGAAAAACCATTTTTTTTCGTCCTCATCGTAGTTGAAATTGTAAATGGACTCCTGCTTTTCACGGGGTGCAATGAGGTTAAAGTTAAATTCTATTCCATGTACGATGAGGTTGCCATTATTATCGGTACGTATACGACGAACTTTATCGTCGCCGCGGGGCCCAAGATTATCTAAAGTAAAAGCTTGTTCTGGTTTGCCGGAAAATTTTCCATCGGCATTAAGTGTAACAGCCTTTACCTCCGAATTTCTGCCATTTCCAAAATACAACTGCCGTCTTCCGGTAATATAAGATATTCCCATGCCCATCGCATCAGTATGATCCATCTGGTCAACGATTTTTTTCTCTTTTACATCAATGGCATAAATATGCCCGTTCTCTTCATGTAGCCTACTGCCCGCCACAGATGAAATATATAAAGTGCCGGTTTCGCATAAATAAATCATTCCAATTATGCCGTATGGGTTTTGTGGATTGATAGAATCCTGTAAAGGCAAACGTATAAATTCTTCCATGATGCCAGTTATTGCATCCACCCTGTAAATAGTATTGATGTTTGAAACCGGGTTATTGACTAAACTGATAAAAGGCGCTGGCGAAGTAAAAATATTGCCGGTCTCATCAACAAGTATAGGAGCCAGCCAGCCGCCAATTTTCCAACTGGGATGCTGATATGAATTAATGATTCTTGCATTGGGGTTGCCGGGTTGTTCACTTTGCAGCAGTTGCAAACCCATAATTTTTTGATCGGCAGTAGTTAAAAAAGATTTTTTTGCATCAAAGCCCAATGTTTTAATAAAGGAAGGATTACCCTTGCAACTATTGGCATTAAAATCAACTGTTTTTTCTTTGCAGGAAATGAAGGCAATTGGCAACAGGCAACAGGCAATGAGCAATTGGCAATACCCAACAGGCAACTGGCAAAAATTAATCTTATGATTTCTGATATTCATTTTATTTACTCGCCTTTATTGGTACAAACATAGGCCCTGCAAAACAAGGATACGACTTTGTTACATAAACGCCGTTTTGCAAAACCGATTCGGCCCAGCAATATTCCCTGCCCTTTGCATCGTCGTTCTTAAGCTGCGCCACATACCAAACTACTAATTTTTTGTTTTGAATATTATCGGGCGATGGTTCTATAAATTTTTCGGGACCTTGTTTGTAATCTGTATTGCAGCATGGCCCGATTGTCACCAGATCAGCTTCGCCTTCTTCAACCGTAGGTTTGCTTTGTGTTACGTACACATAAGCATTATCGCCTCTGCCACCATCGCCAAAATTTGCATTACCAGGTTGCATAAGAAAGCCGTTGGAAAGGTTATCGGTTAATTGATATTGATACTTACCTTCTGAATAAGCAGTGGTTGATGTTTGCTGCTGCCATTTTTCGGTTTGCCAGTTGTTCCAGTTGGTTCCATCCCACTCTGCAAAATTATTTTGCTCGGCTGCAAAAGCAATTCTAAAAACCGGGCGGTAAGTGCCATCGTTGCCACAGCCGCGGCCAATACTGGCTGCCGCCACTCTAAACCGACCATCTTTATAAAATTCGAAGCGCTGGCGATAATTATAATTACAAGGCGTTGGCCACTGCTCACTTCTAAAAACCTGCTCCAATGCAAAGCCTGTTAAGTTACCAGCGTCATCTTTTATCTCCATTATTTTTGGTGGCTCAAATGCAATTACCGCTGCCTGTGAAAAATACGGACAGCCCACTGCATCGCTATATCCAAAGCCATCGGTGCCGCTGTAACTTACATGCCAGTCGACCAGTTTAGCACTTTGCAAAATTGCTTTGCCATTGAAACTTACCTGAGCGATTCTTAAACCATCGCTGCTGGTAAGCATGTAGTTCATCTTCCAGCCCTGTTTCTCTAACGGTGTTTCTTTCTCACAAAAGCAGGCGGTTATTTTATCGTCTTGTAATTTTCTTTCGGTAAGCATGGGAGCCGCCGGACCGGTGGTCCCTACATTCGTCCAACGAACACCTACTAATTTATGATCGGTTAAATCTACAATGGCCCAAAGTGCTTTACCATCTTTTACAAAAGTGGGCGCCACGCACAAATGGCGACTGCGTTCGCAGCGGGTTCTGTTAAGCGATGTTTTGGTGCTGGCCATTAACACATCTTTTTCTTCAGGCTTAAAGCCATAGGCTTCCTGCACTTCGGGTGAGTTGATGGCAATTTTGATGGCCAGGTTTTTTAGATACAGGGGAATTTCGGGTTGGGTTTGTTGCTGCGTGAATGTGGCAAAGACTTTTTGCCGCTTTATATCAACCAAACCAATGGTTGTTAAATTGAGGGGGTAATTATACATTTCCACCCTGTAAAAATCGGCTGGATTAAGCCTTTCTTTTACATTATACAAATCGCTTTCCCGACCGGGATACACCCCAAATATTTCGCTACGAAACGGATTATTTGTTCCTAAATCTCTTACACTTCGGGTAAAACCGGAATCGTTTAAAGCAATAATCTGCGCAAGTTGCTGGTTGCTGTCCAAACTATCGGCACATAATAAAACAGGAGTAGGTTGCAACAACGCTTTTTTTATTTCTTCCACTCTGTCTTCAACAAAATCAAACGTTTTTAACGAATCGGCAGTTGCAATTACAGATTTTAAAACATCATTATTGTATTCGGCAATATTGTCTGATGATTCAGCTCGGTTATTACAGGAGAACAAAAAAATCAGTGAAACGACAAAACCACAGATAAGAATTCGCATACATTGTTTTAGTGATTGCAAATTACTGTTTCTTTTTTGTTTCATCGGCGCTAAAAGGATTTTGGTAAGCGGGGTTATTGATGAAAGTTGTATCTGAAAGACTTTGCAAGAAACTGATAAGATTTATTTTATCGTCTTCGGAAATAATAAAACTCTTTATCAGACTATGTTTGTAAGGATTTTTAGTACCATCTCCTTTATAAGCACCTTCTCGAATTTCCCTTCCGCCATGGGCGTAATTATCAACCACATCTTTTAATGTGGCAGCACTGCCATCATGCAAGTAGGGAGCCGTAAAAGCCAGGTTACGTAAAGAAGGAACACGGAAGGTGCCCATATCTGCTCTGTTCTTTGTAAGCTGATAAAGACCCTGATCGTAAAGCGGATAAGTTCCTTTACCATCAATATTGTAGAGCCCGGTATTGAAATAAAAAATTGTGTCTCCCTTTTCATTAACAACCGATGGCGTTGAAAAATTAAACCCGCCATGGCAGGAAGCGCATTTTAACTCAGCACTAAAAAACAAATGCTTTCCTTTTTTTTGAGATTGGGAAAGTGCTGCAGTATCGCCTTTTATAAATTTATCGTAAGGCGAATTATCTGAAACAAGCGAATTGGCAAATAAACTGATGAAACGTTTGATATTTGACCAGGAGATTTCTGCTTGCTGTGTAGCGAACATTTTCTGGTAATCTTTATCAGCTCTTATTTTTTCAAGTATTCTTTCTTCGTTTCCTTTTACACCCATTTCGGCGGGATGCGTACCAAAAAGCGGATTATCCATTTGCTGCAAAGGCGTATGCAGCGTAGAATCGGCGGCTGTAAAATATTTTAGATAAGACATGTTAAAAAGCGGCTGCGTGTTACGTTGATGCAAATCGGCAAAAGCCCCAAGCGAACGTTTATAACCATCGGTAAATGCAAACTGCGGATTATGGCAGGTGGCACAGCTACGGGTGTCGTTTACAGATAAGCGGCGATCGAAAAAAAGAAAACGGCCTAATGCGACTTCGTCGGCATTATGCATTTCAGCTGCTTGTTTTTCCCTTATATTATTGCAGGAAGAAATAATCTGCAAAAGCAAAAAAACAGCATTTATAAATGCCAATATGGTAAATATCTTCCTACTCAATTAAAGAAATCATTTTAA
>JBBKXU010000412.1:0-3773 GCA_037969645.1 Ferruginibacter sp.
GGCCTTGGCTATGTTGGCCTGCCAATTGCTTTGGAATTTGCCAAAAAAATTAAAGTAATTGGTTTTGATATTAATGCGGAACGTGTGGACATGATGCGTAACAAAATCGATCCCAGTCAGGAATTGGAAGCGACGGATTTTGAAGGTTGCGATATTGAATTCACGAATGAACTGGATGTGTTACGCAAAGCGAATTTTTTTATCGTTGCTGTACCAACACCCGTTGATGAGCACAATGTGCCCGATCTGGTTCCTGTTACCCGTGCCAGCGAAACCATCGGCAAGGTTATTAAAAAAGGAGATTATGTGGTGTATGAAAGCACGGTGTATCCGGGCTGTACTGAAGAAGATTGTGTTCCCATTATCGAAAACCTATCAGGTTTAATAATGGTAGATGATTATAAAATTGGCTACTCACCCGAACGAATAAACCCAGGTGACAAAGAACACACCATCAGCAGCATTGTAAAAGTAGTTAGCGGCTGTTGTGCCGAAAGCCTTGATACCATCGCAAAAGTGTATGAGCTCGTTGTAAAAGCAGGCGTACACAAAGCATCATCAATAAAAGTTGCCGAAGCTGCAAAAATTATTGAAAACACACAACGAGATCTGAATATTGCGTTGATGAATGAGCTTTCCATCATTTTCGATAAAATGAATATCAATACTTACGAAGTACTTGAAGCTGCAGGTACCAAATGGAATTTTCTTAAATTTCAACCGGGTCTTGTTGGTGGGCATTGCATTGGTGTAGACCCGTATTATCTTACCTACAAATCAAAAAAATTAGGTTACAACTCCCAGGTTATTTTAGCGGGCCGGTTTATAAATGATGCAATGGCTGGTTATGTGGCCAGAAAAATACTGCAGAACATTATTCAGCAGGTGGGCAATATTAAAGATGCTAAAGTGCTTGTAATGGGTGCCACTTTTAAAGAAAATGTAAGTGATATTCGTAACAGTAAAGTTGCCGACGTGGTTAAAGAGTTGAAGGCATTTTCACTTATTGTACATGTAACCGATCCGCACGCAAAAAGCAGCGAACTAATGCATGAATATGGTTTTGAATTGACGCCGGAATTAAGCAATGACTACGATGCAGTGTTGGTAACAGTACCTCATGATGATTATAAGAAATTGGATGACGCCTATTTTGCATCAATAACTAATGAAAACGGTCTTGTTGCCGATTTAAAAGGAATTTTCCGGAACAAAATAACATCGAGAAAATATTGGAGTTTGTAGCCTAAATGAGTAATACATTCCATACTAAAGATTTAAGTCAATCTTCGTTTTTAATAACGGGAGGCGCTGGGTTTATAGGCAGCCATATAGCAGAATACCTATTAACCCATGGCGCTAAAAAAGTGAGGGTGCTTGACAACCTGACAAATGGATTTCAAAGCAATATTGATATTTTACAAAAATTTTCTTCTTTTGAATTTATTGAGGGCGATATCCGCAATATTGATACCTGTCAGGCTGCCTGCGCCGGCATGGATTATATTAGTCACCAGGCGGCGATGGGCTCTGTACCTCGCAGTATAAAAGAGCCCACGTATTTTACCGAAGTAAATGTGGGAGGCTTTGCCAATATATTGAAAGCTGCTGTCGACAATAATGTCAAGCAGTTTGTTTATGCTTCTTCGTCGTCGGTTTATGGCGATGAGCCAACTTTACCAAAACACGAAGATCGCATAGGAAATTGCTTATCGCCTTACGCCGCTACTAAAAAAACAAATGAATTATATGCACAGGTTTTTGCCGATGTGTATGGTGTAAAGCTGATGGGATTCAGGTATTTTAATGTTTTTGGACCCCGGCAAGATCCCGACGGGGCTTATGCGGCGGTGATTCCCCTTTTTGTAAAACATATATTGAACAATGCAGAAGTTTTTATAAACGGCGATGGTGCACAAACCCGTGATTTTACTTATATTGACAATGCAGTGCAGGTAAATATTAAAGGAATGCTTACTGATAACACTGAAGCTTTGAACAAAGTGTACAATGTGGCAGTTGGAGAAAGTTTTTCGGTGAACTATTTATTCAATGCCTGCACAATTTATTTAAAAAGTGATCTTGCAGCTACTTACCGTGAACCAAGAGCAGGCGATATCAGAGATTCATTGGCCGATATATCACTGGCAAAAAAATTATTGGAATATCAGCCGGTAAAAAAATTCGAGGAAGGATTGGAGGAAACTATTGAATTTTTTAAACACAAGTATACCAATAGATAATTAATTAGTGTATAATTGATAATTCCTTAGAATACAGAAAATACATTTTTAGTGAATCGCTTGAAACATAAAAACATTATCAATTAAAAAAATGCCATTTATCAAAACTGAATTTCCGGGACTTCTCATTATTGAACCAACTGTTCTTAAAGACAGCCGGGGATATTTTTTTGAGAGTTACAACGAAAATAGTTTTAAAGCCGAGGGCATTGATATCAGATTTGTGCAGGATAACCAGTCAAAATCTTCTTATGGTGTAATAAGAGGTTTGCACTATCAGTTAAATCCCCGTGCCCAATCCAAATTGATGAGGGTGCTAAGCGGAAAAATTCTTGATGTTGTTGTGGATTTACGAAAAGGATCGCCAACTTACGGCAAACATTTAGCTATTGAGTTATCTGCTGAGAATAACAAACAACTATTAATACCAAAGGGTTTTGCACATGGTTTTTCGGTTTTAAGCGAAACAGCAGAAGTTTTATATAAATGTGATGAATTCTACAACAAAGAAACTGAAGCAGGAATTTCTTTTAGTGATCCTGCTTTAAATATTGATTGGCAAATACCGGCAAATGACGCCATTGTTTCAGAAAAAGACCTGAATCAACCTTTATTAGTAAATTGTAGAAACAATTTCAACTTTGGCTGATAAAATTTTAACCATATTAGTTACGGGCGCCAACGGCCAGTTGGCGAATGAGTTCAGAAAGCTGAAGTCAAATTTCCCTTATTGCCAGTTTTTATTTGTAGACAAGGCCGAAATTAATATTCAGGATATCGCCGGATTGTCAAAATTCTTCTCTGGTCATTCCATTGACTATTGCGTTAATTGTGCAGCCTATACAGCGGTAGATAAAGCTGAGTCGGAAAAACATTTTGCATATTTAAACAATACCGAAGCAGTTGCCACTTTGGCAAAAGTTTGCAACAAAAACAAAACCCAGCTTATCCATATTTCTACCGATTATGTTTTTGATGGCACAGCTACCCAGCCGTATAAAGAAACCGATGAGCCTTGCCCAGTGAGTGTTTACGGCAAATCAAAACTCGATGGAGAGCAATCAGCTATTCAACATTGCCCGTCCTCTATTATCATCCGTACCTCCTGGTTATATTCTTCTTTCAGAAATAATTTTGTAAAAACCATGTTGCGGTTGATGGCCGAAAAAGAATCGATCAATGTGGTTAACGATCAGGTGGGGACACCAACCTATGCAGCCGATTTAGCTTTAGCTATTATGCGGATAATTAAATCAACCAAAAGCAATGATAACCCGGGCATTTACAATTACACAAATGCCGGAGTAACCAACTGGTATGAGTTTGCAGTGGCGATAAAAAAACTCACTGGTAGTAATTGCATTGTAAACCCAATAACTACAGAACAATACCCTACCGCTGCCAAAAGGCCGGCGTATTCTGTACTTGATACCACAAAGATTGCGGAAACATTTCCTGTTGCCATACCAGATTGGAACGACGCATTGCAAAGATGTTTGACTTTACTTAAATAAAAAAGCATCCCAGAAA
>JBBKXU010000413.1:0-4615 GCA_037969645.1 Ferruginibacter sp.
GGGTATGTTTCAATGGACATTAGGACAAAAAGGAGATGCCGGAGAATTGCCAGCTTTATTAAAATTGATAAAAGAAAAACAGCCGGCTGCTTTTAAAACATTCTTTGGTGATTTTGGAATTGATGTATCCGCTTCTACCGGAACCGTAACCGGCTTTTTGTTGCTCAAAAATGTTACACAAAATTCTATAGCAAAAAAGACGGCTTTCAGAAGCAATGACTGGGCGCTGCGTTTTGCATTGGCTGGCAATAATCCCCAAATTTGTGCTGCACAAGTGCTGCACGCTATTAACCGTTTTAATAATTTTTACTTTGTTCCTTATTCCGATTTTCAGGGCCTTTCAATAAATGATATGCTGAGTTCGGAGTACGCTGCATCGCTGTTGATTGATCAGCATGTTAACCGCCCCGGGCATGTAAAAAAAGTTGTTGCAGCAGCTTTGCAGCAAGCAGGATTAACAGCTAAGCAACTGGCTGCAGGTACCGATGCAGATGAATTAAAAGTGATTAATAAATACCTGGCCATAAGAGCTGATTTTGGAGGAAGAGGTAAGATGACCGACTCTGTGAAAAGGGCACAGGTTGTTAAAAGATTTCTGGATGAAGGAAAAATAAGTGCAAAGAAAAAATCCTTTGTTTCTAACAGGGCGTTGAGGTAAATTAACTGAAAGTTTTTATGCTCAGTACTATCAAGCCATATACAAGCGTAAGTACAAAAATGCCTTTGGCTGTATGGTCTCTGCGGCTGTTGATGTAAATAGTAAATAAAACAGCATTCACCATCAAAGACAAGCTTAATGCTACGCTAAGCGTACGGTGGCCTGTTTCTTCAAAGAGCATAAAATTGAATGCGTCTGCGAAACTATAAGTTTGAAATTTTGTCATCTTAAATGCGATGATGCCCAGAAGTGGCCCGATAAAACCGAGGATGGCGCCAAATAAAAAATTATCTTTCTTAAATATCATTGGAATAGTTTCTTCTTTTCTAATATTTTTTTCATGCTGTAATTGGTAAGGTCAAACTGAACCGGTACCACACTTACATAATTATTTTTTAAAGCCCAAACATCGGTGTCTTTATCTTTATCAAAATTGATGAATTCGCCGGTTAACCAATAATATTTTTTTCCGTGCGGATCAATGCGCTCTGTAAACTCTTCCTTGTATTTGGCGTAGGCCTGTTTACAAATTTTAATGCCCTTCAGTTTTTTTAATGGTACCGATGGAATATTTACATTCAGCAACAAATGCTTATCCAGATTATTAGCCAAAACCATTTTAATAATCTGATGGGCATAATGTCTAGCAGCCGAAAAATCAGCATCAAAATTATAATCCAATAACGAAAAACCAATACTGGGAATACTTTCGATAGATGCTTCCATGGCCGCACTCATGGTGCCGCTGTATATTACATTTATAGAGTGATTGGCACCATGATTGATGCCGCTGATGCAGATATCTGGTTTGCGATGTAATATTTTATCAACGGCCAGTTTAACACAATCAACCGGCGTACCCGAGGTTTGCCAGGCTTCAATGCCGTCAAATATTTCTACCTTATCCATGCGTAAGGGGTTGCCAATGGTAATGGCGTGCCCCATACCGCTCTGGGCTTTATCGGGTGCTACTACTACAATCTTACCTAAGCCTTTTGCCGCTTCAATTAAATTTTTAATTCCGGGAGCCGTTATACCGTCGTCGTTTGTAATCAGGATAATGGGTTCTTCTTTCTTCTTTGCCATGTATGTTCAAATCAATTTAAAACTGAGGAAATATTTGTCTTGCAATACCCGGCTGGCGAAATGGCCAGGGAATCATTGCCAATATTAATAATAACGCTATACCAAAAAAGATTAGTGTGCGTTTGTGTTTTTGTGCATCGGTTCCGCCACGTTTTACCATGCTGCGGCCAATATGTACCAAAAGCCAGGCGATGATCATCATCAATGCATGCTCAATTGCAAAGAATCGTTCAGCAGGATCTTTCATTACAGCACCCATGCCCGCTTTAACCTTATCGAACCACATGCCGGTAAAATATAAAATAAGGCCAAGCAGTAACTGTATATCGCAACTGATCATAAAAAACAGACTTATTTTATTGTCGCTGTTTTTATATGCTCTTTTAGAAATTACGGCACCCAAGGCAGATACAACTGCCCAAACGCCAAATAGTAAAACTGCCCAGCGAAGGATACTATGTATTATTAATGTATAGTTCATAAAACTAAATTTGCTGCAAAAATAAGGCAACTATGCTAAGATGCTCTCCTAAAATATTGTTATGTTGCCGCAGAGGTTCTCCACGGATTACACGGATTTTCTTGGATATTAAATCCAATCTGTGAAAATCCGTGCAATCCGTGTCTAAAGTTTTTTAAATGGTAATCGTCGTTACAGCTAAACAGCTTAATTTAGTGAGCACAAAACTTAACTTATGACGATCGCTAAAACCTTCCTTTCCGCTCTGGTGCTTTTTATTTCTTTATCTGTGGCGGCTCAGAAAAAAACGGATAACGTTACTAAACCTAAAGGCCCCGATTCTTTAAGGAATATTTCTCTGGCAGGATTGAGCTTCCGTAGCGTTGGCCCAGCTATTACATCGGGCCGTATTGCCGATATCGCTGTTAACCCAAATAATTTTAGTGAGTACTATGTGGCTGCAGCAGCCGGAGGTGTTTGGAAAACAACAAATTCGGGTGTAACCTTCAGTCCTATTTTTGACGGCCAAGGTTCTTTTTCTATTGGATGTCTGGCCATCGACCCAACAAATACCAATGTGGTTTGGGTTGGTAGTGGCGAAAATAATAACCAACGTGTGGTTGCTTATGGCGATGGTATTTATAAATCGGAAGATGGCGGTAAAAGCTTTAAAAACATGGGCCTTAAAAATTCGGAACATATTGGTCGCATTGTCATTGACCCAACTAATAGCGATATTGTTTATGTAGCTGCTTATGGGCCACTTTGGAAATCGGGCGGCGAAAGAGGGATTTATAAAACGATTGATGGAGGTAAAATATGGAAACAGGTTTTGAATGTGAGTGAGCACACCGGTTTTAATGAAGTGATGCTTGATCCACGCTTTCCTAATATTGTGTATGCGGCTGCTCATCAGCGCCAGCGTAAAGTATTTACTTATATTGGCGGCGGTCCCGAATCGGCCATGTATAAAAGTACCGATGGCGGCGCTACCTGGAACAAGATGATGAACGGAATACCAAACCGTGATTTGGGAAGAATCGGATTAAATTATTCTCCGGTAAATCCTGATGTATTGTATGCGGTTGTTGAAGCTACCGAAGGTAAGGGCGGCGTTTTCAAAAGTACCGATCGTGGAGCCAGCTGGGAAAAGCAAGGTGGTTATACATCAAGCGGAAATTATTATCAGAAGATATTTTGCGATCCCAAGGATATTAATAAAGTTTTTGTGATCAATGCTTATATGGTTGTTAGTAAAGATGGAGGTAAGACTTTTACCAACCTCGGCGAAAAAAGCAAGCATATTGATAACCATGTTATCTGGATCAACCCCAACAATACAAACCATTATTTAGTGGGCACCGATGGCGGCGTTTATGAAAGTTTTGATGCAGCAGAAAACTGGCTCTTTAAACCAAATTTACCAGTAACACAGTTTTATAAAGTGTCAACAGATAATGCTTTTCCTTTTTATCATATTCACGGCGGTACACAGGATAATTTCAGTATTGGCGGGCCTTCCCGTACAATAAGCGTAAACGGTATAATGAATAGTGATTGGTATTTTACCAGCATTGGCGATGGTTTTGAAACACAGGTTGATCAAAGCAATCCTGATATTATTTATGCCGAAGCCCAGTACGGCGCTTTAAGCAGGTACGATAAAAAAAGCGGTGAATTTTTATACATTCAACCACAAGAACAGGAAGGTGAAGCTGCTTTCAGGTGGAACTGGGATGCGCCTTTATTGATTTCAAAGTTTGATAACAAGCGCTTGTATTTTGGCGCTAATAAATTATTTCGTACCGATGATCGGGGTAATACCTGGCAGAGAATAAGTGGTGACCTTACCCGGCAGATTGACAGGAATAAATTGGAAGTGATGGGTAAGGTTTGGAGTGTGGATGCGGTTGCTAAAAACGGCTCAACCGATATTTACGGACAAACAACAACCGTTGCCGAATCGCAATTTGATGAGAACACAATTTATGTTGGTACCGATGATGGCTTGATTCAAGTAACTAATGACGGAGGTAAAACCTGGAATAAAGTTGATAATATTGCAGGCGTACCTGAAAGGACTTATGTAAACCAAATTATCACATCGCATTTCGATAGAAATGTGGCGTATGTCACTTTCAATCATCATCGCTATGGCGATTTTCATCCTTATATATATAAGACAACTGATGGCGGAAAAACATGGAAGCCTATTCAGAATAATTTACCCGAAAGAGGCACTGCGTATACCATTGCAGAAGATCATGTTAATCCAAATTTGCTTTTTGTTGGTACGGAGTTTGGCGCTTATTTCACAGTTGATGGCGGACAGGAGTGGGTACAATTAAAAGCAGGTTTGCCAACTATTTCGGTAAAAGATATTGCCATACAAAAGAGAGAAAATGATTTGG
>JBBKXU010000414.1:0-6451 GCA_037969645.1 Ferruginibacter sp.
GAGGAAAGCGGCAACTATCTTTCTGTAAAAAAAATAAAAGTTGATTGCGATAATGATACGTTGCTGATAAAAGCAGAACCTGCCGGACCTGTTTGCCACACTGGTGCCGATACCTGTTGGAACGAAAAGAATAAATCTGATATTTTTTTGAATCAACTGGAAAATATAATCAGCGACCGAAAAAATAATCCTGCCGAAGAATCATATGTCAGTTCTCTTTTTGAAAATGGAATAAACAAGATTGCCCAGAAAGTAGGAGAGGAGGCCGTAGAACTGGTTATTGAAGCAAAGGATAATAATGATGAGTTGTTTAAAGCAGAAGCTGCCGATCTTTTATTCCACTACCTCATTTTGTTACACGCAAAAGGGTTTAAGTTAAACGATATTGTGGAGGTATTGAAGGAGCGTCAAAAAAGCTAGATCGCCTGCAAGGGGAAGTTTAGCTGGCATATGATTTATTTATTGCAATAAATATCAGAGTTTTCCACAGGTTCCAGTTCATCTATATCGATATTGTTGGCGCTTTTTTTATTACCCCATTTAAATACTTTTTCAAAAAAGGGAAGGAGTTTATTGTTTTTTATCTTGCTCAAAAAATATACTTCATGTTCTTTTTCCTTGATCCCCATTTCGTATAGAATTACATCGTGCTCTTTAATGCCCAGTTGATTAAAGAACTGTTTCATGCGGAAATATTCGCACACATTGCCGCTTTCGAGGCTGCCTGCAAAATAAAAAGGCATAAACCAGCCGATGATATAACAGCCAAAGGAAATGCTTTTGCCAATAACATGAAAACGAAACTCGTACCATTTTGAAACGGGGATATTGTATTGATTCATTATCTGCAGTACTTCCCGGCGGTGATTCCACTCGTCAATTTCAATCTGTTTGATCGCCGCTTTCTGAGTTTTGTCTTTTACCGAGCCTGCATGGCCTTGGTAAGCGAAAGCTGCAGCTTTTTCGGCGGAGTACGCTCTTTGCAGCAGGTCTATTAATTCTTTGTGCTCAAGTTTCAAATATTTACCTGTTTAGGTTGTAAATGTAAATGAAGAATGTTTAATACAATTCTACAGATTCGTACTTTGTATTGGTAAGAAATATGGCGATGGCTTTATTTCAAATCTGCCTCCAGGTTTTCGGTGTACGAAAAATTATAAAGTCGCCAGCTTCCGTTTGGCCGGTAAAATAAAAACATAAATACAAGTGGTTCCCTGTCGTGACGTACAACATAGTTTATCATTTTTACATTTTCTCCTGCTGTCTTTTCAGATATCATTTCATATCCATGAAAATCGCCACACAGATCAACCATTTTTTTGAGGTTGGATTTCAGGTTAACAATATCTTCCATTTTTATGTCTATCCACTTATTAGTAGAAAAACCGTAATCAACTGCTTTAGCCGGATCGGTGGCATAAGTAGAAAAGAACTTATCGGTTATTTCTTTTATGGTTGTTTGCGCAAATGAAGCCGACAGGCAAAAGATGCAGGTAATCCCTGTGAGGATCAGTTTTCTTATTTGTGTTTTCATGATATGTTTTAAAAGTTGATTGGCTAAGTTAGTAAATCCCCGATTCCGAATTCTTGTAAAGTATAATGCCAAAGCATTTTAATTAAATTTAGCAATTTCTGTTTTTTCAGAAACATTTGTGAAATATAGATTTGTCAAACAAGAGACAGCAAAAAATCTTCTAAAGCCGCATTAACTTGTTCCGGTTCTTCAATACTTGCAGTGTGCCCGGCATTTTTTATATAAACGAGTTTTGATTGCGGTATAGACATGTGAATGAATTCTGCTTTTTCGGGAGTGGTAGCTTTATCTTGAGTGCCAACCATGATTAATGTAGCGCATTTAATATCTGGTAAATCTGTTTCCACACTTCTTCGGTTTATGACACCGTTTACCGCTCTGGTAATAGTTTTTTTATTATTCTTCAATTCGTTGGCGAAAGCTCTTTTCTCTGCCTGCCTGGCGTCATCTTGCAAGAAAGTATCGCCAAACATAATATTCATAACCGGATTAACCACAGCGCCAATGCCAAACAGCTTAACAATGGTTGTTAAAAAACGATACTTAAGTTTGTTAGGCTCTGCTTGTGCCGATGTTTCCATCAGCGTAAGCGATTTTATCAAATCGGGCCGGCGGGCAGCCAGACGAATGCCTATAAAACCGCCCATAGAAAGTCCTGCAAAATGAACGGGGCCAAGGTTCAGTTGTTCAATCAGTTGAACGGTATCTTCATATAGATTGTCCATATCATAACCCGTTTCAGTTACCTGCGATTGACCTTGGCCCCTGTGATCGTAAGTGATGACGCGGTACTTGCTATTAAAATATGCTACTTGTTTATGAAACATATAACTGCTCCATAGCAGGCCATGAGAAAAAAGAATGGTCTCTGCTCCGCTGCCATGCTCTTCGTAAAAATAGCTGCAATTATTTATGCTGATGAACGGCATGCTGATTTGTTTGGAGTTAGGTTTAAATATAAGAAATTATGTACAAAGAGCGGCAAATTGGGAGTTGGCAGGTTTGCTATTCTTTAGAGGCCGGGTCTGGTGTTTTTTGCTGGAGATGTACTCTCCGGGCGTAATTGAAGCAGGGATGACTGGAGCTGTTTTTGGCTTAGATTTCTCCTTCGTCGAAATGACAGTAGGTTAACTGCTCATCAACTTATTCTTCTGCATCACATATTCCTCCTGCGTAATGGCACCTTTCTGCATCAATTCAAAAAGTTTGTGCAGTTCATCGGCAATCATTTGCTGGGATGGCTGTGTTGCAACAGCAGGGTTACTGCGGGTAATAGCCTCGGCAAGTTTGCTGGCGTGATTGGTTATCTGTACTTTTTTATTTTCTTCCTGGGCAAGAGTGATAGTGTCTTTTAATAATTTGGGATGATGTATGAATTCGTAACGGGTTTCGCCCAACTCGGCAGCGGTTTGTATGTCTACACTGCCAAAGCCAAGTATACGGCCCCATATGCTTTGGTCGTATTCTACATTATTTATTTTATCAAGCGGACTCTCTTTGGAGTGGCGACTGAAAAAGCCACTTTCGTCAACCACCCTTAAATTGGTAATACACCAGATATTGTTTTTCCAATTGATATACTCTATGCCCGGGTACAAAGCCGTTAGTAAAATAATTACAAATGCGGTTGAATTGCCAAGCCACCATGTTAAAATAATGGTGAGCAGCAACCATGCTAAAACAGGCAACAGCAATCTGAGCCAGTGCTGCCTTATTATCAATAATATCTGTTCGTCTTTTTTTAGTACAGTTCTCATACACGGGTTTTAATCCAGCTGTAAATTACAATAAACCTGATTAAAAAAAAGTGAAAAATTAAGCAGAAAGTGGGGTAGACCTTTGTTTTACATCGTCATACACAAATAAGATAATTACAGCTGCAGCAAACCCGCCTTATACAAAGTATTCACAGGTTTATTATCCCAAAACAATTCAAAGTCATCCAGCCCGGTGTATTCATAGTCTGCTTTTACTTCCTGCAGGGTTAATGTTTTTGGGTTTGATATGGAAGTACTTTGCAAAATTCCGGTTAACCATTTTCCTTGCCCGGCGTCAACTTTGATATTAATGGTTTCTTTTTTTGTTTCAAAAGTCAGTGATAATAATTCCCACTGGTTACCTTTTTTACTTTTGATGATGATTTCTGTTTTGGGTTGCTTACCCAAAAAAATAATTTTTGTGTTTGGGCTCGAATGTGTCAATTCAACTTCTTCGATAGCCTTTATAATATAATCGGGTGGGACGGATGTTTTAGGCACTTTATGATCGAACCATTTTTGTAATGGATAGTCAAAACAGGCACCATGCATATAATTAAGCAAAGATTTTTTTAGTCCGAAACTAAAACTTTCATGATCGGTACCGGTAGGGTCGGTATGCTCAATATCGTTGTTGGCAAAGGTTCCAATAGCTTCTGAAACTTTATTTACCTTAAATTTTCCAGGTTGCAAACCAACAGGGCTATGCGCCGTCATGGTAAACAAATGCCAGAAGGCAGATTGTAAAATGCCTGCTTCAAAAAGCTGTCGCACCATTTCTAACGAGTCAATGGTTTCCTGAGCGGTTTGTGTTGGAAAGCCATACATGAGGTATGCATGCACCATGATGCCCGCTTGTGTAAAGTTTTTATTCACTCTGGCAACCTGTGCAACAGTGATTCCTTTTTGTATCAATTCCAGTAATCTGTCTGAGGCAACTTCAAGTCCGCCACTGATAGCGATGCAGCCCGATGCTTTTAACAATATACAAAGATCTCTGGTAAAACTTTTTTCAAAACGAATATTGGCCCACCAGCTTACGGTTAATTTTCGGCGAATGATTTCTACAGCTAAGGCACGCATTAAAGCTGGTGGCGCAGCTTCATCAACAAAATGAAATCCATTCTGCCCCGTTTGGGCAATCATTTCTTCCATTCGATCCACTAACAGCGACGCAGCGATGGGCTCGTAATTTTTTATATAGTCTAACGAAATATCACAGAAAGTACATTTACCCCAATAACAACCGTGTGCCATGGTCAGTTTGTTCCAGCGGCCATCGCTCCATAAACTATGCATGGGGTTTATCACTTCAATGGCCGAAATATATTTATCTAAATAAAAATCGCTGTAGTCGGGTGTGCCTACCTGGCCCTGTTTATAATCGGTGCAGGTAGTGTTATTAATATAAGTAACCTTGCCGTCAACTAAAGTAAATGTGCGTTTTAATTCCTCTCTTGTTTTTTCTCCATTAAGATGTTGCCATAAAATTTCAATAGGCGCTTCGCCATCATCTAAAGTTATAAAATCGTAGAACTGAAAAACCCTTTCATCGGATAATGAACGTAATTCGGTATTAGCAAAGCCTCCACCCATCACTACTTTAACGGCAGGATAATTTTTCTTTATCCATTGTCCGCAACGTAAGGAAGTATATAAATTACCGGGGAAAGGAACAGAGATGGCAACCATTTTCGGCTGAACAGTTTCCATTTTTTCTTGTAAAATATCTATAAGAATTTTGTCAAGATAAGTATAAGGCTGTTGCAGAATTGTGTTCAGCTCATCAAAACTGTTTGCAGATCTGCCCAGTTTTTCTGCATAGCGACTGAAACCAAAATGTTCATCAACGGTTTCTTTTATCAGGTCACTCAGGTCTTCCAGATACATGGTTGCCAAATGCTTGGCTTTATCCTGTGTGCCCATGCTGCCAAACGCCCATTTCAAATCATCCAATTGTGCAAAACGTTCCGCTTCGGGTAAAAAATCTCTTTTGCAGATAAGGTGTGCAAGGGTAGGGCTCTTACCCTGCAAAAACAACATCACCGCATCTATAGTATTTATATAATCTTCCTGCAAGGCAATTATTCTAGCTGCATTGGTTGAATGTTCTTTTTGTAGAGCATTAATTTCTGTAAACAGATTTTGTAATCCTGTTTTAGAAAATAATACTGCGGTAACTTCAATGCCTAAATCGGCTTGAAAGGATTCTATGTTTTTTGTGTTGAGAAAACCCTTCAGGTATGCAGTAGCCGGGTAGGGCGTGTTAAGCTGGGTGAAAGGCGGTGTTATTAAAAAAACAGGTATAGTCAAATCTGGTTGTTTAGAGGCAAAAATATTCTTAATAAATATAAATACACGAATTTTTACTAATTACACGAATTAAGAAAATTCGTGTAATTAGCGTAATTCGATTTAATTCGTGCAATCTGAATTAAATTGCAGCATGACTCCAGAAAGAAATGAACGACTTACTTCAGTTTTGAATAAACGCCAGCCCGATCTTACAGTGTTACTGGAAAACGTGTCTGATCCGCACAATATATCTGCAGTGATGAGAACTTGCGATGCCGTGGGCATTCAGGATATCTACATTCTCAACACAAAAATTCCTTCACACAAAAAATGGGGTGCTAAAAGTTCATCCAGTGCTGCTAAATGGTTAACCATACATCAGTTTACAGATGCTGGTGAGTGTTTTGCTGAATTGAGGAAGCACTACAAAAAGATTTACACCACACATTTAAGCAGCGATGCCGTTGGCTTGCATGACCTAAATCTTACCGAGCCTGTTTGTCTTGTTTTTGGTAACGAGCATGGCGGTATAAGCGAAGAGATCATTGCCATGGCCGATGGGAATTTTATCATACCGCAGGTAGGCGTCATCAAATCGCTGAATATTTCGGTGGCTTGCGCCGTTTGTTTGTATGAAGCTTACAGGCAAAAAAACGAGGCAGGACAATATGATTCGGTTAAACTAGAAGGAAAGCGGTTAATTGATTTGAAAACTGAATGGGGCTTTGTTGATGACCGGGATTTGAATAAGTCTTGATTTATATCTATTTTAGTTACAAGTGAAAGAAATATATTCTGTTCATACTTAAACTACGATAGATGAAAAAAATATTCCTCCTCTCATTTCTTGCTATTTCTTTTTATC
>JBBKXU010000415.1:0-8372 GCA_037969645.1 Ferruginibacter sp.
CCTGAAACATGGTTTGATTGCGCAAATAAACCGGCGCTGGTATTAGCAGCCGCACTATTTACAATTTGCTGGCCCCTCGCAGTGGCACTCGCATTGTCAATATCCAGTCGGCCATTAGGAGAAGTAGTACCCAAACCAACATTGGTTCCGTTATCAAATAATTGAGAATTACCGATGGTTGTTCCATCGGGCGTCCATTTAGGTACATAATTTAAAGTGCCTGAACCCGAAACAATACCCAGACTGGCTGCTGTACGCCATGTGGCATCACCAGCCGCATTGGTTGCACCCAAAATCCGGTTAGTAGCTGCACCCAGGCCACCTATCTGAACCTGTCCAGATGTTTGCAGTGCATAAGCGGAGGCGCTGTTAGCTACGGCCTGCACACCCACACCGGATGCGCCGCCCACAAATCCATAAACACCGGTACCGGTGTTAGATAAACCGATTACACCAAGATTGGTCTGGCTGATACCTTGTACAGCCGGGCCGGTAAAGTTGGTAGACCAGATGCCTGATGGGTCACCCGTCCAACCCCAGATGGTTCCACCTGCTGGAAATAAGGGTCCTCTCTGAACATAATGAGTTGCATTATAGAACCCGGTATTAGATACGTTGGCATTGGTTACGTCAACGGTATGATTGGTATTTGCCGCATTGGTATTGCTGAAAGCGCCTGTCATTCCCGTACCAGCAGTTGTTGCATTTAAAACAGTACTGCTGTTACCGGCTAATAAACTAAAATCAGCCGCACGGCCACTTGCACTGCTTGCGCCTATACCTCCACCTGTGCCAAAGTTAAAGCCAAACATACCAAAAGCGCCGGTACCAGAAGTACCCATCATACCATTACCACTGCCGCTTGTTCCGTAAACACCCACACCTGCGTCAGATTCGCCCCATGCACCTTTTTTTGCTGCAACAGATATACCGCTTGATCCGGCAGTACCGTGTAAACCGGAAGCTGTTGTACCGGTAGTTACTGTTGAAGCTAACAACGCATCTGCATTATTAGCTGTATTTGTATTTTGAAATAAACCCGCACGACCTAAGCCTGTCTGGTTACTCTGTACGTTATTAGCAGTATTAGTTGCATTAGATTGAACAAACAAACCGGCGCCATTGGTGCCACTGCTGTTGGCACGAATACCCCAGCTTGCACCTGTTCCATTGGTAGAAGCCTCAATAGCATTTGCTGTACTGGCTGCATTATTAACTTCAAACCAACCAGCACGGCCGGTACCTGTTGTTGTAGAATTTACACCAATACCAACACCGTTGGTGGTAACCCCTACAGTAGCTGCTGTATTGGCTGCATTTGTATTATTAAATAAACCTGAATTACCAGTAGTAGAATTTCCCCACACACCGGCTCCACTTGAGCTGATACCCACTACACCAGTTCCACTGGTTGTATTTCCGTGCACACCCCAACCGCTCGGAGTTTGTCCGTATACACCCCAGCCGCTTCCGGCCTGTGTACCGGTAACACCGATACCCGAACCACCTGTACCATTATTAATACCAGTTACGCCCGAGGATAAACCACCGGGTGAGCTAGAGGTCATGGTACCAGTAATGGCGTTAGCACTTGAACTGGTGCTTGAACTCTTACCGGTAATAGCTCCTAATGTTCCTGTTGGCGCTGTATTAGTCATACCAATTAATTCCGTATTGGCAGGAGTTAAAGTTGTAGCATTAAATGTTTTTATTAAAGGGAAAAATATCTGCGGATTGGGATAGGTACCTGTAAGGTCGCCGCCAGCCGGTCCAACCGGTGCTGCAGCGCCTGCATATAATGAATAAGGTACGCTTACCAATTGAGTACTGCCTACGTTAAAATATGCAGTGCCACCGGTAGCATCTATTTCTACCTGTAAAAATTTAGTGCCTGCGCCAGTCCCAAAAGCTGTCCAATTTACGCCGGCAACAGTGCCGGTCTGGCTTAAAAAGCCCGGACTGCCCACTACCACATTAAATAATCCAAAGGCATTGGTAGTTACCTGCCTGGTTTCCTGGTAAACCACAGCACCTGTTGGGCTACCACTTAATATACTTAAGCGTAAGCCAATTGGCTGGCTTGGTAATACATTACCAACTGCGTTACGGGCCACACCCTGATAATTCATCAGGTTTGGCGACTGCGCCATGGTTAGTAACGTAACAAAGAAACCTGCTAACGTTAATAAAATCTTTTTCATGTGTAATTTGGTTTAATAGTTTTGATAAGTTAATTTCTTCAAGACTGCACTATCTTAATTTCAACACTTTAAAAGCGCCTATTTTGCCAACTGAATTAACAAAAGGTACTAATTGAATGTTGATGAAATAAGCGCCATTGCTGAATTTGCCAAGGCTCCATCTTTCTATCCTGCCGGTTCCGAAATAATTGAATTTCCTGCTGTCCATGAATCTTCCGGATTCGTCATAAAGATGCATAGTAACTACACCAGACTGTTTACTGAAGAAATCAATCTGCAGTACATCGGGTGTTGGGTTAGGGGTAATCCTAATCTCACCGGGGCCCCAGGCAGTGTTGTTGTTAACAGTGGCTGGTACATGCGTACCGGGCTGTAAAACGCCACTTGTTACTACAACAATGTTTGGAGAGGTTAGTGTTTCAATCGCCATAGCCTCGCCAAAACTCCATTCAACCACGTAGGACTGGAAAATGTAATTTCCACCCGTGGCGTTCATAATGGACGGCGTAACACTTTGTGCAAAGGAACCAAGAGAAAGAAAGATACCCGCTATAAGCAAGAAGAGTCGTACTTTTCTCATAAGCGAATTTTTTTAAAAGTGAGTAGTTAATTTATGTAACGGAGGGTAAATTATGATATATTTTTGAATTATGCAATACCCTAATGTGGGTATTTTTTTAAAAAATAGCTTTGTGGATAACTAAATTAATATCAGCGCTTTATAAGGGCTGGTAAGTACGGTCGGGAGTACCTGAATAAGGGGGAGATTATTTGGGAAAGATCATACGGTAATCAACCTTCATTTTGCCTTTGGAAATGTCATCCAGCTTGCGTTTCATCAGCTTTCGCTTAAGTGGCTTAAGGTAGTCTATAAACAGTTTGCCCTCAATATGGTCATATTCATGCAGAATTATTCTGGCTGTTATACCATTAAAGGTTTTGGTATGCAGATTAAAGTCTTCATCTTCAAATTCAATTGTTACTTCTTCGTTACGGTACACGTCTTCCCTTATTTTAGGAATACTAAGGCAGCCTTCGTTATAGGCCCATTCCTTTCCTTGCTGGCTTACAATGTGTGCATTGATAAAAACGCCTTTAAAGCCAGGCTCATCGGGGTATTCGCCTTTTTCATCTTCTTCCTGGTTTTCAAAAATTTGCTCACTATCGATTATAAAAAGCCTGATGGGTAAATTTATTTGCGGAGCGGCAAGGCCAACGCCATTACTGTTATATAGGGTTTCCCACATATCGGCCAATAATTTGTCCAATTCGGGATAATCGGTGTCAATTTCGTCGCAAACCTTTCTTAAGATGGGGGAGCCGTATGCTACTATAGGAAGAATCATTAAATTGTATAATTGTTGTATTGATAAATTGTTTGTGCAAAATTAACTCAATTCATCAATTTAACCATTTAACAATAAAGCAATTAAGAAACAGACTGTAAATATTCCTGAAGTATAATAGTAGCCGCTATAAGATCCACATTTTTTTTATCCCTACGGTCCTTTTTTTTCAAGCCAATTTCAATCATAGCATCTTTGGCCATTTTGGAAGAATAGCGTTCATCAACGGTTTTGAGCGGCATGTTGGGGAATTCTTTTTGTATTTTTTTGATGGCAGCTTGTACAAGCGGCGTACCATGTGTATCAGATTCATCCCAGTTTTTTGGCAGGCCGATGATGATGAGTTCTACTTCTTCGGTTGATAAATATTTTTTAAGCCAGGGGATGAGTTCTCTTGAATCGATAGTTTCTAAACCGGTTGCAATAATCTGCAAAGGATCAGTTACTGCAAGCCCGGTTCGTTTGCCGCCGTAGTCTATGGAGAGAATTCGTGCCAAAATGGTTAATGGTTAATGGTTAATGGTAACGGCGTTTTGGCCATTAACCATTACCTATGAACAAATCTAAAATTACAAAGATGGCGAAAACAACCGAGGCAATGCCATTGGTTGTAAAGAAAGCCATATTTACTTTACTCAGGTCGTTTGGTTTTACAAGTATATGCTGATAAATTAATAAGCCTGTAAATACTGCAACGCCAATCCAATAGTAATAATCAAAATGACCATAAACACCAGCGGCAATTACACAGGCTGCAGAAAGCACATGGAGCCCGTTTGAAACCATCAAGGCTTTTGATTTGCCCAAAGCAGCAGGGATGGAATGCAACTTGTTGTTTTTATCAAATTCTTCATCCTGCAAAGCATAAATAATATCGAAACCGCTTACCCAAAATAAAACTGTTAAAGAAAAAAGAATGGGCAGCAGTGCAAACTGACCGGTTACTGCCAAGTAAGCGCCAATGGGAGCCAGACTTAAACCCAGACCCAAAACCAAATGACACAAAGCAGTGAAACGTTTTGTATAACTGTAAAATAATACCACAAATAAAGCCACAGGTGACAGGTAAAAACAAATCTTGTTAATGAAGAAACAGCAGACAATAAATAATAAGCAGTTGGCAATAACAAACAACAACGCATTGTTTGCTTTAATGATGCCAGCCGGAATTTCTCTTATTGCAGTGCGTGGATTTTTTGCATCAAAACTTTTATCTAACCAGCGGTTGAAAGCCATTGCGGCTGACCGGGCAAAGACCATGCAGAGGATAACGAAAAACAGTCTCGTTAAAAAATAATTTCTGATGAAAGTAAAATCATCATTTGAATTTAAAAATTCAAATGGTAATTCACCTATTTGAATGGCAGGCTTTTGATAAAGTATGGCAAAAACTCCCAAAAAAAATCCAATTAATGCAAAGGGCATTGCAAAAATGGTGTGGGAAAATTTTACGAGACTTAGGTAGTTTTTTATCTTGCTCACTTATAATCTGATGCTTTAAAATATTCAATAATCAACGCTCAATGTTCAATGAGCAAGTTGAGGCTTATAAAATTCGCCTCCGCACAATTTCCCAAAGTACAACACCGGCTGCAGTTGCAATGTTTAAAGAATGTTTCATACCCAGTTGCGGTATTTCTATACAGCCATCGCATTGAGCAATGGTTTCCTGTTCTACACCGGTTACTTCGTTGCCAAAAATAACGGCAATTTTTTCGTCAGTTTTAAATTCAAGTTTTTGCAACATTAGGCTGTTTTCTGCCTGTTCAATAGCATATATTTTGTAGCCGTTTTCTTTTAATATTTTGATGGCTTCGGAGGCATTGGTAAAATGTTTCCAGTCAACACTTTCCTCCGCACCTAAAGCAGTTTTCTTTATTTCTTTGTGAGGAGGAATGCAGGTGTAACCCGTTATATAAATGGATTGCAGTAAAAAAGCATCAGCCGTACGAAACACACTGCCTACATTATAAGCACTGCGGATGTTCTCAAGTACAGCAATTAAAGGAGTTTTATCTGATTGTTTGAATTCTTCGACCGTTTTGCGGTTGAGTTCATCCATAGAAAGTTTACGTATCATCTTATGAGCTCATAGCTCCTTGTAACTCAGGAGTTTTAGTGCTGTTTTTTTTTGCCGTGTGTTCTTTTGCTGCTTTAATAAAATTAACGAAGATTGGTTGTGGGTTTTCAACCGTGCTTTTAAGTTCGGGGTGATACTGCACGCCAATAAAAAACGGATGATCTTTTAATTCCACAATTTCTACCAGACCTGTTTCGGGGTTTTTGCCACTCGGTATCAGACCCGCATTTTCAAAATCGGCCAGGTATTTATTATTAAACTCCCAGCGATGTCTATGGCGTTCGCTGATAAGCGTGCTGCCATAAATTTTATGGGCAAGACTGTCTTTTTTAATTTCGCATGGGTAAGCGCCCAAACGCATAGTGCCACCTTTATTTTCAACATTTTTCTGGTCGTCCATTAAGTCAATTACCGGGTGAGGCGTGTTTTCGTCCATTTCGGTAGAGTGTGCATCGGTTAAGCCCATTACATTTCTTCCATATTCAATTACCGCCATTTGCATACCCAAGCAAATACCAAAGAATGGTAATTTGTTTTCTCTAGCATGTTTTACGGCAATGATCTTTCCTTCCACACCACGGTTGCCAAAACCGGGAGCAACTAATAAACCATCAAGGTCTTTCAGCTTTTCTCTTACGTTTTCATCGGTAATAAATTCGCTGTGCACATTTACAATTTGCACTTTACATTCGTTGATAGCGCCTGCGTGTATAAAAGATTCCAAAATAGATTTATAAGCATCCTGTAACTCAATGTATTTACCAATAAGGCCAATAGTAACTTTGCTTTGTGGGTATTTTAGTTTATCTAAAAATGCACGCCATTTAGTAAGCTCCGGAGCGGCGTAACCATTTATTTGTAATTTTTTCAAAACGATTACATCCAATCCCTCCTGCAGCATTTTTAATGGCACTTCGTAAATAGTGCTGGCGTCTATAGCTTCAATTACCGCATTGGTTTTTACATTACAAAACAGGGCAATTTTTTTCTTCAATTCGTCATTCAGCGGATGCTCGGTACGGCAAACTATCACATTTGGATGAACACCTTCCTGACTAAGCATTCGTACACTATGTTGCGTTGGTTTTGTCTTTAATTCCTTGGCTGCTTTTAAATAGGGGATAAGGGTAAGATGTACTACCATGCAGTCTTCTTCATTCAGCTCCCACTGTATCTGGCGTACAGCTTCCACAAATGGTAAACTTTCAATATCACCAACGGTTCCGCCAATCTCTGTAATAACAATATCATATTTACCGCCTTTGCCCAATAGCAACATGCGGTTTTTAATTTCATCGGTTATGTGCGGAATTACCTGCACAGTTTTTCCCAAATAATCACCTGCTCTTTCTTTAGTAATTACAGTTTGATAAATGCGGCCAGTGGTAACATTATTGGCTTGTGAAGTGGGTATATTTAAAAATCGTTCATAGTGGCCAAGATCAAGATCAGTTTCGGCGCCGTCATCGGTTACAAAACATTCGCCATGTTCGTAAGGGTTTAACGTGCCGGGGTCAACATTAATGTATGGATCAAATTTTTGTATGGTTACTTTTAAACCTCTTGCCTGCAGGAGTTTGGCAAGCGATGCTGCAATGATACCTTTACCTAATGAGGAAGTTACACCGCCGGTTACAAAAATATACTTAGCCATAAAAAATAATTTGCCAACCCTTCCCTAATTTTTTGAGAAGCTGTTGCCGTTAATAAATATGACCAGAAGAATTTGGAATTATATCTTGGAGGTCGTGCAAAGATAGGATGAATATTTGGAGGGAGGAAATTTGGGGAAGGGTTTTAATGTTTTTCTACAAGAAAAATCAACTATTTACTATCTTATTAAAACTTGTTGCATTTCCTTTTATCATAGAAGAACTGAAACCACGATGCTCCATTTCATTCAAACCTGCAATGGTACAGCCCTTGGGCGTTGTAACTTTATCAATTTCCTGCTCGGGATGAGTGCCATGCTCTAAAAGTAACTGAGCGGCGCCTTTTACCGTTTGGGCTGCAATTAAATTAGCAGTTGCAGCATCAAAACCAATTTCTATGCCACCTTGTATGTTAGCACGGATGTAGCGCATTGCATAAGCGGTTCCGCAGGCACCAAGTACGGTTGCAGCGTCCATCAGGTTTTCGTTGATGACGACAACTTTGCCTAAAACAGAAAATAATTCTTTCACGTAAGATGTTTGCTTTTCAGTTGCATTAGTAAAGCTGATGCAGGTCATGCTTTGTTGTATGGCAATGGCTGTGTTGGGCATGGCACGAAAAACGGGCAGTTTCTTTTTAATGCTGTCTTCAATATCTTTTATAAATACACCGGTAACAACCGAAACTAAAATATGATTGGGCGTTAGTTCTTTTTTAAAACTGTTGAGTACTTCCGAAACCTGATAAGGCTTTACGGCCAGTATCACTAACTGACATTGTTTTACCGCTGCTGAATTATCCGAGCCTGTTTTAACACCTTTTGCACCCAGTTCTTTTATGGTAACCGTATTTCTTTTGGTAATATGAATATCTGCGGGTTTGCAAAATTTACTTTTAATCAGTCCTTCTGCAATGGCCGAGCCTAAGTTTCCGCCACCAATAATGGCAATTTTATTTTTCATGAAATATTTTTAGTAGAACGTATTTTTAGAAAGGTAATTCCGTACATAGTCAACCACACCCTTTTCCAATGAATAAAATTCTTTTGTATAACCGGCAGCTTTTAACTTGTCCATATTGGCTTCGGTAAAG